>JAEERZ010000280.1 GCA_016286075.1 Selenomonadaceae bacterium | reverse complement strand
GGCCCCACCGTCCGCCGAAACGAGCTGATCGCCATGATGGCGGCCATCCTCGCCCCGGAGCATCCGGGCGGCGTCATCGTCACGGACTCGGTGACGTCCGACGAGCTGACGGAATTCCTCGAAAAAGAGCTTCATTTGAAACATCATCGTTTCAAAAGAGGTTACAAAAACGTTATTAATGAGAGTATCCGACTCCGCAAAGAAGGCGTGGATTCGCCGCTGGCGATTGAAACGTCGGGCCACGGGGCCATGGCGGAAAATTATTTCCTCGACGACGGCGCTTATCTGGCGGTAAAACTTCTGATCGCGGCGGCGATGCTCAGGCAGCAGGGAAAAACGCTCTCGTCGCTGATCGAGACGCTGGGCCGCCCGGCGGAAAGCCGGGAGTACCGGCTCCATATCGAAGGGGCGGACGACCCGCAGGCCGTCGGAGCCAAAGCGCTGAAGCAGTTCGAGGAAGAAGCGCGGGCGGCGGGCGTCTCCGTCGCGGAACCGTCTTACGAAGGCGTGCGCCTGATCTTCCCGGAAGGCTGGGCGCTCCTGCGCATGTCGCTGCACGACCCGGAAATGCCCCTGAACGTGGAGGGGAAAAAGTCCGGCTCCGTCGACCGCATCGCCAAGCGTCTCGCCAAATTCTTGCAGGGCGTGCAGGGGCTGGATTTGTCACCGTTGAAGGAAAACTGAAAATCTTGACAAAGTCTGTTATAACGAGTATCCTCCTCGTTGAAACGCCGCTGAGGAGATTTGTCTATCGACAAAATCTGAACTAAGGCGTTATAATAATCGTTGCATTTTGAGAGAGAGTGGCGAGTTACTCGCCTTCCCCTCGAGGGAAAGGTGATAGCGACTTTTGATAGCCGAAATAATAACTCCTCACTCCTAACTCCTCACTCCTCACTCTTTTTGAAAGGATGACTGTATGGCAACTCGCGTCACTTCGATGACGGAAAGCGGGCTCTTGGCCGCGATCACCGTCGTCATGGCGTTGATCGGCGTCTATGTGCCGTTCTTAGGCACGATAGCGGTGCTGATGTGGCCGCTGCCCATCTTGGTGCTGATCGTGCGTCACGGCCTGAAATGGGGCGTGATGGCAGTGGTCGTGGCGGGGATCTTGACGGCGGCTCTCGTCGAGCCGATGGTGTCCCTGCGGCTGGCGCTGGCCTTCGCACCCGGAGGCGTCGCGTTGGGCTTCGGGTTCCGGAAGGACTGGTCCCCGGTGCGGACGCTGACCACGGGCATCGTCTGCTCCATGGCGGCAAAGCTGGCGGCGCTGGCGCTGCTCTTCGCGCTGACGGGCGTCGAGCCTTTCTCTTCCCAGTTCGACATCATGGAGCAGTCCTTCGACAGCTCTGCGGAGATATACAGAAGCATGGGCATGACCGAGGCCCAGATCGAAGAATCCCGAACGACGTTTACCGAGAATCTTTCCATCGTCCGGCTCCTGCTGCCGCTGATCGTCATCATGATGGGCGTCATGGACACCATGCTCAACTATTTCTTAGGCGGCATCGTGCTTCGCCGTCTCGGCCATGACGTGCGGACGCTGCCGCCTTTCGCCGAGTGGCGCCTGCCCTCGATTTTCGCTTATCTCTTCGGATTCTCCCTCGTCGGCGCCTACTGGGGCTCCACCCGGGACATTTCCCTGCTCTATCAGGCTTCGCTGAACGCCATGATGCTGGCGACTTTTGCCGGGATGCTTGAAGGCGTCTGCGTCTATACTTACGCCTCCCGCCATTTCCGGTGGCCGAAGTTCTTCTCCTTCGCCATGATAACCTTCATCATGCTGAACGGATTCCTGCTCCGCATCCTGTGCCTGATCGGCCTTTTCGACATGGTAATCGACTATCGGAAACGATATTGGGGGAAAAAGAGTGAAGATTGAAGAGTTAAGAGTGAAGAGTTACGGGGGAAGTTATTCGCGTATTCCACTCTCCACACTCCACTCTCCGCTCTCCGCTCTCCGCTCTCCTCACTCCTCACTCCTCACTCCTCACTCTATCTTGGAGGTGACCTCTTTTGCCTCGCAATACTTCGGCTTGGCCGGACCTTTTCATATTGATGACGGTCTGCGCCCTCCTCGCCGCGGCGATTTTCGCATTCAACCGAATCTTCGGCATCGGCGCGCTGTTGCTGTGCCTCTGTCTCGCATTCTTCCTGCGGGAACGGCATCTGAAACGCGAACGCGACCTCGACGCCTATTTCCGCGACGTGGTCAGCCATATCAAGCCGGTGACGAACTATGCCATAGAGCGGCTGCCGGTATCCATCCTGATCGTGAACGAGGAAGGACGGCTCCAGTGGTCCAACGCCGAGCTGGCCTCCCGCATCGCGCCTGCGCCCCACCCCGAGTACGGGACGCCGGTGACGAATTTCTGGCCCGAGATGATCTTGAAGCCCATCTGGGGCATGACCGGCGAATACGTCTTCCACGACAAGGAAACGGCTTACCGCGCCGAGTACCGGCCCGTGCCGCTGGACAGCGGCGAGATCCTGATGGCCTTTTACGTCACCGACGTATCCGACCTTGAGCAGATGCGCGCCGAGCTGGCGGCGGGGCAGACGGTCCTCGCCTACATCCAGGTCGACAACTACGACGAGGCGCTGCAAAGCCTCGTGGAAGCGGAGCGGTCCACGCTGTCCTCGGCCATCACCAATATGCTCGACACCTGGGCCAAGGAGCTCGGCTTCCTGATCCAGCGGCTGAACGAGGAAAAATATGTGGCGGTCATGGAGCGCCGCGCCCTCGACCAGGCCATCGAAAGCAAATTCGACATCCTCGACCGCGTCCATTCGCTGCTGGGAGCCAACAAACTTCCCGTCACGCTCTCCTTCGGCGTGGTCGCCGTGGAACAGCAGACGGTTCACGAC
>JAEERZ010000279.1 GCA_016286075.1 Selenomonadaceae bacterium | reverse complement strand
CGCGGGCGCTTTCGCCGGTCGGGTGCAGGCGGCATGGAGCGCGAAAACGCCGGAGGAAATGCGGCGGGCGGCTTCTGCGGTGCAAAGCGTGGAGATGACGCTGGCGTCTCCGAAAATGCATTGACGAAGATCATGTGCGTGATGAAATAAACGGCGCTTCCGTTCGTAAAAGGTCGGAAGCGTTTTTCTTTTACGCAAACAGGCACGTTATGATATAATCAAAAAGAATATTGAATAGTTTTTATGAAAAGAGAAGAGTAGGATTTTTGCGGCAAAACAAGTTTGCGTAATGGCAAGAAGAGGAATGATTTGGAGATGAAGATGGATATACGGCGCAGGATGCGTCTGGTTGTGCTATCGGGCGGCGTTCTGTCCTTCGTCGGCCTTTTGCTGATCGTGGGCGTCGGTATGATGCTGGCGGGAGAAAAGGTGACGGAACGGCGGCGCAGTTTGGGCGAATCCGCTTCCGCCTTTGTCGGAAGCTTTGCGGGAGCGCAGACGAGGCAGCGGCTTTCCGATCATGTGACGGAGAAAGCGCAGCTTGTCGATCGCGAGCTGGAGCATACGCGGCAGGACGTGGAGTCGCTGGCGCAGACGATAACCCTGATTCTTTCCGAGCCGGAGCATTACGCGCCACGCAGGTTGCCAAATCCCCATGAAGACGTAATCATTTCCGGCGAGCCGTACCTGAATATTTCCGACGCGGTGGCAGCGGAAGCGGACGCCGGTTTGCGTCAGGAAATGGGGATTGCGGGAAATATCGCCGATACGCTTGTTCCGCTCAGCCGGTTTTACACGGGGACGTTCATCGGTTCCCGGAACGGCTGGCTGATTGCGGCGGATTCCAAGCCGGACGGCGGAACGCTCCATTTCAGCGAGAAATTCCTTAAAAGCTACGATCCGCGGGAAATGAACTGGTACAAATTGGCGGCGGAAGCGGGGAAAGTCATTTTCACCGATCTCTATGTGGATACGAACGGCAATCGGTGCATTACTTGCGCGGCGCCGTTTTACGACGCGCAGGGGCTTGCGGGGGTCGTCGGCATAGACTGCAACGCCGAAGAAATTTACCGGCAAACGGGAACTACGAGGACGGGCGGCGCTACGTCCGCCAGTTTCATTATGAACCGAGACGGGGAAATCCTGTTTTCGTCAAAAAAGGAAGGGGAGCTCGCAGTCGTTGAAAGCCGCCGTGATCTGCGGCAATCCGCGGGAAAATCCCTTGCGCTGGAAGCCGCGGCGATGACGTCGGGGCGAAGCGACGTCCAGCTCGTGACGGTGGACGGGAAAGAGGTTTATCTCGCCTATGCGCCGATGGAGTCGTTGGGCTGGAGCTTTGGGCAAACCATCGAGCAGGCGGAGGTAAATTATCCGGCGCAGTATGCAGAGGATAGTTTGCGCAATCAGATGCAGGACTTTGCCGACGACATGCAAGGCGTCTTCTTGCAGCTCGCGGGGGGCGGCACGGTGTTTTTGCTGATTCTTTTGGGACTTGTCCTTTTGATCAGCGCGAAAGCCTCCGACCATTTCGTTCGGCCGCTCCTGTCGCTGACCGAGGGCGTCAAGGAAATCGCCCAGGGCAACCTCGACAAGAAGCTGGAAATCAAGACCGGCGACGAAATCGAGCTGTTGGCGGACAGCGTAAACGCCATGACCGTCGACCTGAAGGAGTATATGGCAAACCTGTCGCAAGCGACGGCGGAAAAAGAACGCATCGCCACGGAGCTTTCCGTAGCGCGCAAAATCCAGGCAGGAATGCTGCCCAGCGTCGCGCCGGATTTTTCCGGGCAAACGACATTCGACCTTGACGCGGTCATGACCCCGGCCAAGGAAGTCGGCGGCGATTTTTACGATTTCTATATGCTGGACGAAAACCGCCTCGCGGTGACGGTGGCGGACGTGTCCGGCAAGGGCGTGCCCGCCGCGCTTTTCATGGTCGTCGCGAAAAACGTGCTGCAAAATCTTGCGATGGCGGCGAAAGCCCACGGCGATTTCGCGGAGGTGGTGACCCGAGCCAACGACCGGCTCTGCGAGGGCAACGACCAGATGATGTTCGTGACGGTGTTCTTCGGCGTCCTCGATCTTCGGACGGGCGAGTTTACCTATGTGAATGCGGGCCACAACCCGCCGCTGCTTTTGCGGCGCGGCGGCGAGGTTTCCTATCTGCTGCCGGAGGGAAAACCGGACAAGCCTCTCGGCCTGATGGAGGGCCTGCCTTACCGCCAGCGGGCGCTGACGCTTGCGCCGGGAGAAATGGTATTCCTCTACACCGACGGCGTCACCGAGGCGGCGAACGAGGAGGCCGAGCTGTATGGCGAGGAACGGCTGCAAGCGGACTTCGCCCGCGCGGCGAGCGACACCCCGGTCAGGGAAATCCTTGCCTCCGTCGGCGAAGCGGTCAAGGCCCATGCCGGAAACGCGGAGCAGGCCGACGATATCACCATGCTGGGATTGAGGTATTTGGGCGATTAACCGTTGTGGCCCATCGCTTTCGCGTTGACATGCGATCGTGGCAGGCATATAATTTTTGCGGAAATTTACATTTAAGGGGTATGCTTTTTGAAGAACTTGATTTACGCACCGGAGATTGTGCTGTAAGCGGGAGGCTTGCGCACTTACGGAACAACCTGCGGGCCTCTCGCCATATTGCGGTTTTTAAATTGGCAATATGAGGAGGCAAAATAAATGAATAACAATGACTATATCATTCGCAGGGAGACGCCTGCGGACTATTGGATTGTGGAGAATCTCGTCCGCGAGAGCTTCTGGAACGTGTACCGGCCCGGATGCGTGGAGCATTTCGTTCTGAAATGCCTGCGGGACGCGGAGGCGTTCGTGCCGGAGCTGGACTTCGTGATGGTGAAGGACGGAGAAATTATC
>JAEERZ010000278.1 GCA_016286075.1 Selenomonadaceae bacterium | reverse complement strand
CACTGCGGGGCCGGGATTCCGCGGTGAAAGCTTAGAATAACTTATCGGTTGGTTTATCCCGCGATAAAGCTCTTGACGACTTAAACTTTAGCCCATTTTTGCGGGTTGGGGCTGCGCTGGTTTGGGCGTGGGCGAAATCTGATTATGTAATTTGGCTAAAGCTTAAGCTGTAATAATCTTTAACGCGGGATAAATAATCGCTGAATCTGTCATTATCGCACGTCGCGGAATCTCCGGCTCCGCAGAGCCTTTCAGGGGTGTCCAGCGGGGACGTAGTCCCTGCTGGTGGGGATTCAAAGGGGCAAAGCCCCTTTGAAAATCTCTTATACGATGGCGGCTGTTGTAATCCGATAAGCCAACATCAAAACCTTTCGCAAGAAATATATGGAGTTCAGCCATGAACAAAAATATTTCCCCTTCTTCCGCGCGGATAATGCTATAATGGAGCCGACGGGAGGAAGCGCCATGGGAAAGACGAAATTTTTTCGCTACGGCAAAAAGGAAATCGCATATCTGAAATCGAAGGACAAAAAGCTGGCGGCGGTCATCGATTCCGTCGGACCGATTCGGCGGGAGCTTGACGCGGACTTGTTTTCCGCCGTCGTCCGTCACATTGTCGGGCAGCAGATTTCCAACAAAGCATTGGCAGCGGTCTGGGGCCGTCTCTCGGAAGGTCTCGGCACGGTGGACGCGGAAACGGTGCTGAACGCGGGCGAGGAGCGGCTTCATTCCTTCGGCATGAGTTATCGCAAGGCGGCGTATATTTCCGATTTCGCCCGCAAAGTCGCGGACGGGGAGTTTTCCCTTGCCGCGCTGAAAAAAATGAACGACGCGGAGGCCATCGCCGCCCTTTCCTCGCTGAAAGGCGTGGGCGTATGGACGGCGGAGATGATTCTGCTCTTTTGCATGGAGCGACCCGACGTGCTAAGCTTCGGCGACCTCGCCATCCAGCGCGGGCTTCGCATGGTCTACCGCCATCGGGAAATCACGAAAGCGCAGTTTGAGCGGTACCGTCGCCGCTACTCTCCGTACGGCAGCGTCGCCAGTTTTTACCTTTGGGCGGTATCCGGCGGCGCGCTGCCCGGCGTAACAGACCCTGCGGAAAGAAAACGAGGGAACAAATCATGACGCAAATCGCCACGGAAATTTACGCCTCTCCTCTGGGCGCGATTCTGCTCGCCGCCGACGACGAAGGGCTGACGGTTCTCGATTTCCTCAAAGAAACGCCTAATTCGGAGACCGGCGGGGAAAACTCCGCGCTCCGAGCGGCGCGTCGATGGCTCGACGTCTATTTTTCAGGGCGCGAGCCCGGCTTCACACCGCCGCTCCATCTCTGCGGCACGCCGTTCCGCTCGGAGGTTTGGCGGTTGCTGCTCGATATTCCTTACGGAGAAACGACTACTTACGGCGCATTGGCAAAAACGCTTTCCACGCGGCGAGGCGGCGCCCCCATGTCGGCACAGGCTGTCGGCGGCGCGGTTGGACACAATCCCGTAGCGCTGATCGTCCCCTGCCACCGCGTCATCGGCGCGGACGGCAGTCTCACCGGGTACGCCAGCGGCCTCGACAAAAAAGCGCATCTGCTGGCGCTGGAGGGAATCATTACGAAAGTTTAGCAAGTTGTGGTGATATATAATGAAAAAACTTGACGCCGGGATTTACCTTTTCGCTCTCGGCCATCTCTGCGTGGACTGGGCGCAGGGGGCAATCCCCGCGCTGCTTCCCTATTTCGTACAGAATTACGGGCTGTCCTATCAGGAGGCCGGTTCGCTGATTTTCGCCAACGTGCTGTTGTCCTCGGTGCTCCAGCCCGTTTTTGGATACTACTCCGACAAGATTTCGCTGCCGTGGCTGATTCCGCTGGGGCCCCTGTGCTGCGGCCTTTCCATTACGCTGATCGGTTTTTCCTCGTCGTATTGGACGGTCTTTTGTGCGGCAATGGTCTGCGGCCTCGGAAGCGCTCTGTTTCACCCGGAAGCGGCGCTGTTGGTAGGGCGAATCGCAGGTCTGCAAAAAGGGCAGGCCCTCTCCACCTTCTCCGTGGGCGGAAACGCCGGCTTCGCCGTCGGCCCCCTGGTAGCGGGTTTCTGCGCCTATGCTTGGGATATCCACTCGCTCCTTCTTTTCGGCGTGGTCAACGCCTGTGCCGCGTTGCTGATTGCTCAGCGCCTGCCCTCGGCGCTCGAACGTGCGGGAACCATTGCAAGCTCCGAAACGAAAACCGCTGCACCGCAAAAGGAAAACGACTGGAGCTCTTTCGGACGGCTTTCCGTGACCATCCTCGCCCGCTCCCTGGGATTCACCCTCAGCAATACCTTCATTCCCCTGTTTTGGGTCAGCGTGCTGGGCTCGTCGCCGGAACAGGGAACGACGGCGCTGTCGGCGCTGTTCGTGATGGGCGCGGTCGTCACTTACGTCGGAGGTCTGGCCGCCGACCGCATGGGCTTCGTCCCCGTGCTGCGCACCTCGTTTCTCGTCATGATCCCTGCCATGGCGCTCTTCGTGAACAGCAGCAGCGTTTTGTTCGCATCGCTGCTGCTCCTGCCCGTGGCCGTTTCCATTTTCCTGCCGTACAGCCCCATCGTCGTGCTGGGACAGGCGTATCTCGGCAAAAACGCGGGCTTCGCCTCCGGCGTCACGCTGGGGCTTTCCACCACCATCGGCGGCATTCTTGCCCCCGCCGTGGGCTGGGCCGCCGACCGCTGGGGAATGGTGACAGCGCTGCAAATCCTTTGGATCGCGGGCATCTTCGGCAGCCTCGCCGCATTTACTCTGAAAGAACCCCGAAAGCTATAACAGAAGAAGAAAATCCAAGGAGAGGGCGTCGCCCTTCCCTTTGATTCTTTCCCTCTTTTCATTCTTTTTTTAGGAAATCATGATTTAATGGAAA
>JAEERZ010000277.1 GCA_016286075.1 Selenomonadaceae bacterium | reverse complement strand
TCACCGACATGATCATCACCCCGCGTGGTTTCTAGGGCAACTCGAAGATTATCACCGATTTCGACGAAATGAGCGAGACGCTGATTAACATGAAGCGGTAATAATAAGCAATAAAAATCCCCGGCGACGCCGGGGATTTTTACGTATCAATTTTAAGAAACGACTTCTACGCCATGTTTCCAGAGTTCTCCTTCGGAGCAGTCCAGATCGGCGCTCCATGAAACGCCGTAGCCTCCCGGTTCTACTTGTACAAGTTGAAATATCGCCGGGTCGCGCAAGACCTCGTATTCGGGAAAATCCTTTATAATCAGCTCGACGTTAAATCTTTTGACGACGCCATTCTCGAATCGCACCAACAAATTCATTTGTGCCAACGGTTTCACGCTGATTACCTTGATGGATTGCATCAAAGATGCCTCCTTTTACTTCAACGGCGGTAATTTTTTCAGAGTCTTGCTGTCCCACATGGCTTGCAGATCTGCCTTATAAGAAGCGCCCAATTCCTCGACCATCTTCCTCGATTTTATCATTCCGTTTAGTACAAGGCAATACAAAATTGTACTGTCATGAGTTCACCGACATGATCATCACCCAGCGCGGCTTCCAGTCGAACTCGAAGATCATCACGGTCTCCGACGAAATGCTGGAAACCATCGGCAACATGAAGCGGTAAAATTGAAGAATAGGCACGAAAAATCCCCGGCGCTGCCGGGGATTTTTACATCATAAAGGATGCTTGCTGCCGTAATGGATTATTGTTATAATAAAATAGGAGGTGTACGGATTGCCTACCTTGGATGTTCTTGATGGAATTCGATTTTATATTTTGCGCGAAAGAGGCACTAGCCATCATAAGCCTCATATTCATGTGGAATATGGAGATTATGCGGCCGCTTATGATTTTAACGGAAACAAGCTGACAGACGGCCCTTTCCCACGTGTGCAGGATAGGACAGTGAAAGCATGGCTCCAAAAATATAGGAATCAGTTGGACGTCATTTGGGAACAGCTGCAGCGTGGACAGTTCCCGAACAAACTCGAAAGATAGGAGGGATTCGCATGTTTGCTAAAGTGACAGCCGCACATCCAATGAAAAATTATCGGGTCCTTCTTGAGTTTGAAGACGGGACGGTCAGACTGTTGGATGTAAAGCCTTGGATTGATGGCGAGTGGTATATGCAGCTCAAAAACGTCGAATATTTTAACCGGGTACGTCCGCACTCCCTTTCCGGGGCTATCGAGTGGCCGGATGGGCAAGATATAGCGCCGGAGGATATTATGGAATTCGGGAAGCGGATTTATGATTTAGAGTCCAGCCGAGAGCCGGAAACTCGTTTTGCTGTGTGAAGGAAACAACGACCAGTTCGGATTTTACAGAAAGAAATAAGACTTTTTTCCTTGTTTCTCACGGAAGCTGTTTTTAGGGTTTCCGCGGGGGCGTGGTTTGTAGTATAATAAATTAGTCATAATGTAATCATTTTACAGAAACGGGAGCGTGTCCTATGATCAAATTGACGAAGTTTAATTCTGAGGTCAACAAGAAAGGCGTTTTTATCCTGAACGCGGAAGTGATTGAGACGATTGAGGAGACGCCGGATACTGTGGTGACGCTGATCAACGGCAAGAAGCTGATCGTGGACGAGCCGATGGACGAGGTTGTGCGGCGGGTGATGGCGTATCGCCGCGCGCTTCATAAGTGACGGCCTATTACGGGTTTTTTTGCCCGATAGGAAAGGAATTATAACGAACCGAGCAAAAAAGCTTGCGAAGGAGTGATTTTTCATGGCGGACGAGAAGAAACCGGCGGCCGAGGAGCCGGAAAAGGCGAATCCCGAAGCGGCCGAAGGCGAGGAAGCTGCGGAAGAGAAGCCTAAGAAGAAGATACCGGTGATGGCAATCGCGATTGTCGTTCTCGTTTTGGTGGGTATTGCGCTGGCCGGAGGTATTGCGTATTTCGTGGCTTCAAAGCTTGTGGCGAATTCGCACAATGAACCGGAGGGCGGCGCGCGGTATCATGACCCCGGCGTGTTCGTGAAGCTGGGCGATCCGAAGGAAGGAATCCTCGTCAATGTGGGCGGCGTCAAGGCCGGCCATTTCCTGAAGATTGGCATCATGCTCGAGATGAACCCCGGCAAGAAGGAGATCATCACGGAAGGGAAGATGAATTCCGTCGCCGAGACGAAGATGATGGACACCGTGCTGCATATCCTTCGTTCCGAGCCGTTGGACGGCTATGACGCGGCGAAGCAGGATGCGCTGAAGGAGAAGATCAAGACGGAAGTCAATCACGAGTTGGGAGAGGGCTCTGTCTACGGCGTGTATATCACGAGCTTTGTCCTGCAATAGTTGCGGGAAATCCTCATTACCGAAGGGGGGGAGGGTGAAGATTGGCAGAGGACGTACTTTCCCAGTCTGAGATAGATAAGCTGCTGTCGGCGTTGTCCGACGGCTCCGTGGACGCGAATCAGGTCAAGGCCGAGGAAGACCAGAAAAAGGTCAAAGTCTATGACTTCAAGAGGCCGGACAAGTTTTCCAAGGATCAGATACGGACGCTGCAGATGCTCCACGACAATTTCGGGCGTCTCTTGAATACTTATCTGTCAACCAGTCTTCGCAGCATGGTCGATGTCGAGGTGGCTTCCGTCGAGCAGCTCACCTACCAGGAGTTCGTCCAGTCGCTGGCGAACCCGAGCGTCATCGGCGTGCTGGCGGTTCCGCCGCTCAAGGGAAATGTGGTCATGGAGCTCAATACGAGCATCGCGTTTTCCATCATTGACCGCGTTTTCGGAGGAACCGGCTCGAACAGCATCAAACCCAGAGGCTTGACGGAGATCGAGGAGGCGGTCATTCGCAAGACTTTCGGAAAAGCCATTGATTTTTTCCGGGATGCA
>JAEERZ010000276.1 GCA_016286075.1 Selenomonadaceae bacterium | reverse complement strand
GGCGTCCCAGGAATGCCAGGCAATCAGGTTCCCGTCCGGCTCGGCCGGCTGCATGGAATAGGGCTTTTCATCAGAAAGGAAATCGTAGAAGTCAAGGAAATGACTGAACGGCTTCTCTTTGCCGTCAAGGATGCTGCCGGAACTCGCCCAGTCAAAGCATGCGTAGGGCTGAGACACTAACAGCTGCTGGAACTGCCGTTTCACGAGCGCCCCGATGGTTTCGTCCTTGTCGGCGGTTTGCCGCACGGGGACCATCTGGAAGGGGTGCCATTCTTCGTCCTTTTTCCCCCGCTCCGGCATGAAAAGGCAGAGGCACAGATCCCGAAGGCGCCCTTCGGTTTGGAGGAGCACGCCCCATGCCGTGGACAGGATCGACATCAGCATCAGCCGGTTGCCCTTCGCCTCGGTCATCAAATCGGAATACAGCCCCTCGGGGAAGACGATACGGAAAGCCCTCTGCTTGTACGGGTGGGGCGGCGCGTCCGCGATCTCCCAAGGCAAGGAAGCGGAACGGGGCGGCGCGGCCAGGAGCTTTTTCCAGTATTCGAGCATCTTGGCTTCCATCTGCACGTTGCGGTCGGGCACAGGAACGACGCGGCGCGGCTGTTCCGGCAGTCCCAGCGCAGAGCGGAAAAGGGCGCGGGCATCGAAACGGTCCAGGATGATCCGCGCGGCCGTCACCAGTATCGCATATTCGTCCATCCCGGTATGAAAAACGAAAATCCGGAGCAGGCCGCGCTTCTTGATGTCAAATGGATAGCGAAGCGCCGCCGCCGCGGATTTTCTCAGTATGGCATTGATCTCTTCCGGGTCGCGCCCCTGCAGGTTTTGAAAAACGACCGACTCTGTGTATTTCCGCTCCGTGACCACCACGGCCAGCACCCGGTCTCCCACATCGCAGTAATTCGTCCGCAGCACGTCGTCCTGCACGTCCATCTCGCGAAGCGCGCGGTTGAACCGGATGGGCGAAAGCGTTCCCTTCAGCTTATACAGCGCCTGGGTCAGGAAGCTCGGCGAGAGGAAATTGCCGCTCCCGAAAAACCAGGACTCATATTCGCTCAGCCCCCGAACATACGCAATCCTGTGAACCGCATAGCCGCTTTCCGGCTGCGGGCCGTACACCTGGCAGAGCCGTGCCTGGACAGGCTCCGGCAGGTTCGCGAAACGTATTGCCGTCTTTTTCATGCAGCACGTCCTTCCTTAAGGAAACACTGATTAAGTCCCGCTGGCCCCTGCCGGTTCTTTTTCCGTCATCCTGCGTCAAAGTGCTCTCGACGTAGCTCTGCTACGACTTCGAGCATTTTTCCTTGCCTGACGAAAAAATCCCTCGACAGGACCACGACTTGACTTAATCAGTGCTTCCTTAGCCTTCCGTCAATTTCCGTCGATGACCTTGCGGACGGTCAGGATGTTTTTCCCGTCCTCATATTTGTAATGCGCCTCGTCCACGATTTTTTTCACAAGAAAAACGCCGAGGCCGCCGATGGGGCGTTCCTCCGCGGTAAGCGTCAGATCGGGGTCCGGCCGCTGCAGCGGATCGTAGGGAACGCCGCCGTCGATAAACGTCAGTGTCAGTCCTTCCGGTCCCTCGCCGCCGCTCCGCCGGATGGTGACGAAGCCGCCCGGTTCCGAATACGCGTAGCTCGCGATATTGACAAAGATTTCCTCCGTCACCAGCTCGATGTGCATCCGTTCCCGCATCGGGCAGTCGTCCGTCAGCGTGCCGGTCGCAAACTCGATTACCTCCGGCAGCGCCTCCACCTTCGCCTCGATGCGAAGCTCCTCCGTCTTCATTTCTCGATCTGCAGAAGGTCGTCGAAACCCGTCATGGAAAGGACCTCCATCACCGCGTCCTGCACGTGGCGCATGACCATGCTTCCCTGCTTATTCATCCGCTTCTGCGCCATCAGAAGGGCGCGCAGTCCCGACGAAGCCACGTAGGTCAGCTCCGAGCAGTCGAGGACAAGCGTCGAAACGCCCTCCAGCGACGATTGCAGTTCTTTCTCGAAATCGGCGGCGGCCACCGTATCCAGCCGCCCCGAAAGGAACATCGTCAGCGACGTCCCGTTTTGTTCTTTCTTTATCTCCATGAAAGTTCCTCCTTGCAAAGATTCTGCAATTATAATAAGACAGAATTACGTTTCACGCAATAGGGGAAAATAATAAGAAAGGACGGCGCGCAAGCGATTATTTCGCTCATGCGCCGCCCCAAACGGCGTTAGCTTCGCCGACTAACCATTGAAAATCTGCCCGGGCAGTTTCTTTTTCTCCTTCGGCGGGAACGTCGCCTCATATTGCCCGAACGCTTCGGGATTTTCCTCCGCCGCGAAATAGCAGGACGGCGTCGCGTACTCGCCGCGAATCGCATCAAGCGCGTGCGGCAAAAGCTCCCTGCACAGGAAGAAGGAATCGTCGGCGCCTTCCGGCAGTCCGTGATACCGGAGCCCGAAAGAGGACGCGGCCATGAATCCGCTCTTGCCGTAGAAGTCGATATTGCCCTCGAAGCATACGGCCTTGGCCCCGTATTCCGCCGCCTTTTCCAGCGAAAAATCGAGGAGCTTCTTGCCGTAGCCCTGCCGCTTCCATTCGGGCGCAACGCAAATCGGCCCCATCGTCAGAATCGGAAACGAGGCGCCGTCGCTGCAGCGGATTTCCGCCTTCACGAACACGTTCTGCCCGATAATCTCTCCGTCCTTCACCATCACGAAATCCAGCTCCGGCACGAACGCCTCCGCGTCCCGCAGGCATTTCAGGACGAAATGCTCCACGCATCCGGGCCGGTACACGTTCCAGAAGCTCTCGCGGACGAGATTCTCCACAATCCGATAGTCCGCATGCGTCTCCCTGCGAATGATACAGTCATTTTTATTCATTTATTTTGCCTCCTCATAT
>JAEERZ010000275.1 GCA_016286075.1 Selenomonadaceae bacterium | reverse complement strand
GAAGCGATCTTCCGATGGCGGCGGAATCGGGGCTTTGTCCTGTGATGGACGAGTTAGTGGAAAGCGAGATAACGCGTTGGCTGTCGCTTCTTAAAACGGACGCGGAAATTGTGGCGGCGTTGGACGATCTGACGGAAGACGCAGTACGCCGGAGTGCTTTGCAGGCGCAGATTATGAGCGCTGAGATTGTGCGCGAGGTTCTGAGCGGCATGACCGATGAAAAATTGAACGCCATCGTGTACGAAAAGGTCGAGCCGGATCTGCTCTGGATACGGATGAACGGTTCCATCGTCGGCGCGGCGGTAGGATTGGGATTGTTTTTGCTGATGGAAGCGGCGAAGAGCTTGGCCTAAGGAAAAAGAAAAGACGCGTAGCTTCAAATTTGGAGCTGCGCGTCTTTTTGTATGCAGGTTTATTCATCAAGTAAAATTCGGAATCTGATTCCGGGATGGATATAGGGAACCAGAAATCGTTCTTCTTCGCGAATATACGCGAGGACATTGACACGTGTGTCGGCAGGCTGAGGGCGTTTTATGATTTGAAACTCGCCCGCATAGCGGAGATAATTGACGTTGTCCAATGTAATCGCACCGAAGGGGCGGTCTGTCGTATTTTCCGGCGCGAGGGGGAGATGGAGTTCCTTTGCACGTGCCCGGCTTTCGACGGCGCGTACGGCGTCCCGTGCTTCGTCGGGGCGCGCGGTGAAAGGCTCATCGAAGAAGCGGCGGAAAGCATTGTTTTCTGTAGCAGAAACGGCGCGAAGCGTCACGAGATCTGGCGATGCGTTTGCGAGAGCGGTTAGTTCTTCGTCCGTCGGCAGCGAGTCGGAGAGGAAAATGTCGTCGACGCCAAGAGCGATCAAATGACGGGAAGCGAGGTCGACGGAAAAATTACGATGAAGTTCCAGCGTCGGCAATCCGTCAAAAAGCGGCGCGCGTTTTCTGCCGTCCTTCGTTGAGAGGAAAGCGCCGACGCGTAAGCCGAAGCGGTGAAGCAACGCCGTTTTTTCCGCAAAGGCGCGGAGGGAAAGACCGGTGCCTGTGCGCGGATAGAAATTATGCAGGGCTTCAAGGCGAGAAAAATCCGCGTTATATTTTGAAAGCTCCGTCAGAAATTCTTCGGAAACGGTTGAGGCGTTAAGTTGAATTCGCGCGTCCGCCTTGCTTTGCGTGAACGACGCAATTTCGGAAACGCTAAAGCCGTCGTCGAGACGGAGCGTATGAATGCCGAACGCATGGAAAGCTTCCGGCGTGCACGATGAGAGCCCTAAAATTTCGGCGCTTTCCGGCGTGACGTCGGCAATCAGGTCGAGGCGGGCGTCGCGGGCCGCGTCGAGAATAGCGTGAAGTTCGTCGGAAAAAGAGGTTTTGTCATGTTCGGGAATATGCAGAGAGGTAAAAAGCCGGGTAATCCCGAGGCGTGCGGCGCGACGAATCAAGGCGGCATTTTCATCCGGCGTGTTGTCGAGACCGGGATAAACGGATATGCCGAAGGCCATTTTATTTTTCCTCCTTTATAATGGAAAGGGCGGCGGAAAGTTGCCCGTCCGTTTCCTGCAAAAGGCGTTCCGCTTCTTCTTTCGTGCATTTTCCGACGGCGATAAGGATTGCAGTCTTTGCTTGTCCGTCTGCCACACGAAGCGCCGATGCACTTTCCTCACGATTGCAGCCGGATACTTCCATGACTATACGAAGCGCGCGTTCACGGAGCTTTTCGTTAGTAGCAGCGACGTCTACCATAAGATTTCCATAGACTTTGCCGAGGCGGATCATCGCGCCGGTGGAGATCATATTCAGGATCATCTTTTGCGCCGTTCCCGCTTTCATGCGCGTAGAGCCGGTGACAACTTCCGCGCCGGTCAGCGCCGTCAGGCCGACGTCGGCGATATTGGCAATGGGAGAGTGGGAAGCGCAGGCGACGGCAACAGTGAAAGCTTCTTTCTCTTTCGCGTATTGCAATGCGCCGACAACGTAAGGCGTGCGTCCCGATGCGGAAATCCCGACGACTGTGTCGAGCTTCGTAACGGAAAGCGCGGCAAGATCCGCTTTGCCCAGCGCCTCGTCATCCTCGGCGCCTTCTTTTGCGCGAAACATTGCATTCGTCCCTCCGGCCATCACGCCCGTTACAAGTTCAGGCGGCGTTCCGTAAGTTGGCGGACATTCCACGGCGTCGAGGACGCCGAGACGACCCGAGGTGCCCGCGCCGCAATATATCAATCGTCCGCCCAGACGTATTCGGCGGGCAACTTCGTCTGCGGTTTTCGCAATCTCAGGCAAAAGCGGAGTGACGGCGTCCACGGCTTTTTGGTCTTCGGCGTGGATTACCTGCATCATCTCCAACGGCGAAAGTTCGTCGATATGCGCGCTGGACGGATTCTTTCTTTCGGTATCCAATCGTTTTAGGTCAATCATCTTGATTCCTCCTATTAAGATAGATTTGCCGCGCTTTGGAAAAATCCTGCCGAGAGGATGAAAAAAGATGTTGACAAAAATTTCGGTTCGATGTAATATAAGCAAGCTGACCAACGGGGAGACCGGGTCGGCGGGCGTACCCTGAAAACTGAACAAAGCAGAAATGAATCATCTAGATTCAAGCCAGATGTGCGGTTTGTGTTTAACACATGAACCTAACAATTTCTTTTACAGACAGATTTCGGAGCCAAAACAAAGCTCTGTGAATAGAACTTCATGGAGAGTTTGATCCTGGCTCAGGACGAACGCTGGCGGCGTGCTTAACACATGCAAGTCGAACGGGGTCTATTAGCTTGCTAAGACGACCTAGTGGCAAACGGGTGAGTAACGCGTGGGCAACCTGCCGGAAAGATGGGGACAACATCCCGAAAGGGGTGCTAATACCGAATGTTGTACGAGGGACGCATGTTCCATGTACTAAAGGATCCTATC
>JAEERZ010000274.1 GCA_016286075.1 Selenomonadaceae bacterium | reverse complement strand
GTCTTGCGGAGGCGGCGGGCGTTCCGGTTTCGGAAGTTGAGATTGCCCACGACGAGAAAGGCAAGCCCTTTTGGCTGGGAGGTTCGCTTTCTTTGAGCATTTCCCACAGCGGCAACTATATCGCGGTTGCCGTGGGAGAAGAGAAAATCGGCATTGACGTAGAGAAAAAGCGCAAGGCCGCGCCTGCCATCGCGAAGCGCTGGTTCCGTACTGAGGAAAACGAGCTGCTCGAAAGCCTTTCGGAAAAGGAGAGGCCGCGTCTCTTTTTCCGGCTTTGGACATTGAAGGAAGCCGCGCTGAAATACGCGGGCGAGGGACTTTCCGGCGGCATAGAAAACGTCGATTGCCTCGCGCTTATAGAGGCGGCGCGAAGCGGCGCGGAGGACGCATTGGCAGGGAGGAGCTTCGCTCTCGACGGGGACGCGACGGTCGGCGTCGTGGCGCGGCGCGGGGAATTGCCGACGGAGGCGCGGTTATTTATGATCGAAGCCGTCGAGCAAGGCGTTTACGGCGACGCGAATTTTGCGGAGCGGGCGACAATTTTGCCGATGACGGACGCAATATAATCCCCTTGCGGGGCTTCCGTTTTTCTCGTATCATTGCTATAATAATGAAGATTCATAGGGGAATTTCCAGAAACGAACGGAGGGCTTTACGATGTGCAAAGAATGCGGCTGCGGGGCGACCGGCGGCAATACGCGGCTCCAGTTTACGGTGGAGGGCTACACCGAGAACAGCGCGAAGGCGATGGAGAAACATCTTTTGGGCATGCCGGGCGTGATGTACGTCCATATCCACGCCCACGACGGCGAAACCACCGTCGATTACGCGCCGTCGAAAACGAAGCTGACGGAAATCATGGCGGCTTTCGAGGATGCGGGCCTGACGGCGAACCTGTAATTATATTTTCGGCAACAGACGTAAAACGAGGGATATTTTGCGAAGTTTAAGCGCAACATATCCCTCGTTATTATTTTGCACAAATCGATTTTTTTCTGCGGGTTATATATCCTCTAACGATGCTTGATTTTCCAAGAGCGTTTTGCAATTCTCTTTTAGCTTTGGCAAATCGTTTGTCAATGCGTCCCATAGGGTTTCCATATCGACTTCGCCGTATTTATGCACGACGACATTTCGCATACCTTTGATTGCCCGCCATGGAATATGGCTGTTTTCGGCTTTGAAGTCGTCGGTCAGCCCGCCGACAAGTTCGCCGATTTGGAGAATATAGAATGAACATACGTCTCGTGCTTGATAGTTTTTGTCGTCGGCAAAAGTGTCATAGCTGTTATTGAAGACCTCTGCGGCGACTTTGATTTTTTCACAATACTCGACGATGTGCTGCAAGCGTTGGTAATTCTTTGCTTGTTTTGTCATACAGCAAAATCTCCTCCTTTTTGATTGCAGAGAGGAATTTTTCATCAAGCTGTTTAGTCGTCAGAATATCTACGGGCTTTTTGAGCGCGTCCCGCATATCCTCATAGAGACCGCCGAATTCGATGCCGCGCATGGAACCTCTGTCAATGCGGAAATCGACGTCGCTTGCTTCGGTGGCGTCTCCGCGAGCGTATGAGCCGAAAAGGAAAACACGATCCAATCCGTATCTTTGCGCCAGCGGAATCACGGCGTCATGGATTTTTTCAAGGGACAATAAATTTTCGTTCATGCGGGTTCACCTCCCGGCAAGTTTCACTTCCCATTGCAACTACTATTCATAATATCACACAAAACGCCAGGCGACAACGGGAAACGAAGCGTGAAAAAGCCACCGCTTTTTTGCAAAGCGGTGGCTTTTTGTCGGCTTACTGTTTATCCGTGTTCACCGTGATCTGGTAGTAATCGCAGGGGTGGGCGTCGTAGCCGACGACGTTCTTCTTCGAGATCAGGCTCATTTGCAGGAAGGAGCAGAAGACGTAGCCGTTGTCGTCGAGGATGGCCTGCTGCATGTCGACGGCGAGCTTCGCGCGCTTCGCCGGGTCAAATTCTCCGGAGAGTTCCTTGGCCAGCGCTTCGAGCTTGTCGCTGTGGAAGTGGCCGTTGTTGACCGGGGAGGCGTCGAGGCAGCAGGAGGTGAAGAAATACTCCGGGTCGCCGGTGGGCGCCGTGACCATCGCGCTGGCGTAAACGTCCCAGCCCGCCGGGTCTTTGCGGATCTTGTTGTGATTGGCGGTGCTGTTCACTTCGACGTTGACGCCGATCTTTTTCAGGTCCGCCTGTGCGGACTCGGCGAGGAGCGGCAGCTCCAGTCGGCTCGGATACGTCAGCCAGCGCACCGTGAGTCTTTTGCCGTCCTTTTCGCGGATGCCGTCGCCGTCCGTGTCAACCCATCCGGCGGCCTCCAAGACCTTTTTCGCGCCTTCGGGGTCGAAGCCTTCCGTTTTCACCTTGTCGCCGCCGAAGGCGAAGCCCGCCGGGAACGCGCCCTGTCCGGGATAACCGTTGCCGCGGAGCAGCGTCTTGACGAAGCCCTCTTTGTTGACGCCCATCGCAATCGCCTTGCGGACGGCGGGGTCGGAGGCAATCGGGCTCTCGTAGTTCATCCAGAGGAAGAAGGCGCGGGAGGTCGCGACCTGCGAGAAACGGTACTTGTCGTTCTGGAACAGCGGATAGCTTTCATAGGCCATGCCGTAGGCCGCGTCGATCTCGCCGGACTGGAGCGCCGCCGACAGCGTGCCGCCGTTGGAGATGGCGCGGATCGTCAGTTCGTCGAGCTTCGGCTTGCCGTTCCAATAGGCCTCGTTCTTTTTCAGCGTCAGGTGGTCGCCGGATTTGCAGTCGGTCGCGATATAGGGGCCGGTCCCCGCGACGATGCCGCCCTTTGTGCCTGCCGCGATGTCGAAGATGCAGCTATAGGGGTCGCCGAGATAATGAAGCAGCGCCGGGCGGGGTTCCTTCGTCTTTATG
>JAEERZ010000026.1 GCA_016286075.1 Selenomonadaceae bacterium | reverse complement strand
CCTCGGAGGAGCGCAGGAGTACGCCCTCCTCGTCGGCGTTTATCATGCGATGGTTATTGACGGCAAGCTGGATCGGGCGGATGGATTCGTCGATGTGCGACGCCGCTTCACAGACGGAGGCGAAGGGAGCGACGGGCGGCAGCCAATGCGGCGCGGGCAGTCCCGCGCCCAGCGAGACCATTACGGCGGCTAAAACGGCGAATCTGCTTTTCTTCATCGGGCGTTCCTCCTTCGGATTGTGTAAAAACAAATTCGGACAAAAAATCTTGAGGTAAGAAAGTACGAATTTCTTACCTCATTTTTTCGTCAGTCGTAATATACGCAGCGATAGGTGACGTTTTCAGGGTTCGCCAGCGTGACGGACATTAACTTTTGCCCTTTGGAAAAATCATAGACGGACATACATTCCGAGTTTCGGACCGCCCATCCCCAGCCGATGACGCAGAGTTTCCCCGGGAGGACCTGGACGGAGCCGCAGGCGTAGGAGAACTTGCCGGGGAAGGCGAAGGAGCGGACGGCAATCACTTGCCGGCGGTCGGGGTCAACCGCGTAGGACCTGACAAGGGTTGATTTTCTGAGGTTATTGTTGTCAAAAACCGTTAACCAGTCGTCATTCACCGTTACATAATGCTGGCATGAAGTTTTTTGACTTTCGGGAAGGCCGAAGTCGTCCCCGCCGCCGGACAGTTTCCATACGATCTGGTCGCTCCTCTTCGTGCGGTCCAGGCACAGGATGGAATTGAGATGACGGAAGGAACAGATCAGATGTCCCTTAGCGCCGAGACGCATGGCGTTGAAATGCACATAATCCGGCACGTCGGTCGTTTCGTTCGCGAAGTCGTTGGCGGACTCTACCGCGTCGGTGACGGAAAGGGCATAGAGCTCCGGATAGTCGATGCTCTTCCAGTCCCAGACCACTTTCCCATGGTCGACTTCCTGCAGGTAGGAGTACACCACTTTCGCGCCCTGTTCGTGGCCGGGGATATTATAGACCGTGTCGTGCAGATAGCCGGACAGGATGTAGTGGTCGAGGTCCAGCAGCAGGAAATCGTGGCCGTCCAGCGGCGCGCCCTTGGCGGTGACGTCCGAGGCCTCGAAGGTGATCCGTTTCACTTCGTTGAAATTCTCGTCTAAGATGACCCGCTCGCCCGGCGCGTAGCCGGTGAGCCCGTAATTGTCATAGGCGCCCGTCTGGTCGTGGTAGCTGTAATAGGTCCTGCCGTTCACCACATGCTTCTTGAAGTCCCACCAGCCGGTGTTTGCGCCTTCCTTCGGCTGCTCCTCGTGCTTCGACCATACGATGTTGCCTTTTCCGTCCAGCATGATCAGGTTGCGGCTGAACACGAAGGAAAGGTAGAAGTTTCCCGGAAGATCGGTGGCCCCTTCGACGGCGATCTTGGCGAGTCCGTCCGCTACGACCGGCGCTTTCGCCGAAGGGGCGGCCAGCCCGAGGCTGCTCCAGACCGCCAGCATGAGAGCGGCTGCCGTCATGATGATCGTGTTTCGTACATGTTTCATTGCGCAAAATCCTTCCTTTTGTAATGATATTTTCAAAACGATTCCGCGATCCACGCTTCCAGCAGCATCAGCAAAGTCAGGCAGCCGACGCATACGAGGCAGTAGAGAGCGAGAGACAGGAAAAAGCAGCGGGACTTTTCTTCTTCCTCGGGCAGAAAGAATATGGAGCAGATCAGGTTGTAAATGACGAACAGCAGGAAAAAGCAGGCCCCAAACACGAGAAACATGGAGAAGTACTCCAGCGCGGGGGCCCCCGGATGAATCAGTTCTTTCGGATCGGTTACGGCGTTGTCCTCGACGAACATCTTCGCGCCGAGGCTTGTCAGGGCGGGCGTCACGAGAGCCCAGAGCGCCGTCACGATATAGTGGAGTCTCGGGGACATCTTGAAAAGGACGTCTTGTCCGTCGTCAGTCAGTTTCATCGTCGTTTATCCCATTCCTTGCACCCATGTCACTTCCGGCCTGCCGTCCTCTCCGATGCGGCAGCTGCGCAGCGGGCGAAGGGGCTTCGGCGTGTCGAGGTCGTTCATCAGGAAATCCTCCGGGTCGGACAGGATGTAGAAGATATTTTCTCCCGGCTTGCCCGGTTTGGCGGCGCGAACTGCCGCGTGGCGCGTCATCGTCCGCTCCATGGGAACGCGCGTCGGTTCGTCGCCGTTCAGGTCGTAGATATACGTTTCATATTCCCTATCGTCGGACAGGATATCTGCGTAGATATAGCGCCGGCCGTCTTCGAGGCTTACCAGCGTCGCCTTGACGTCCCTGGCGAAGCCCGGCTCGACATACCGCGCGCCGCCGCAGATGACGGTCAGCTTTTCGGCGGTGGCGGAAGTCTGCTGCACCTGCACCGCTCTGGCGCTGCCGTCGGCGAAAGCCGTGCGGACAGGCGTCCAGGGACGAAGCTCCATGCAGTAGGATTTCGGTGTGCGGCGATATTCGTCACTGAAAAGCTCCGGCCTTTCGTCAAAGAGGATCGTCGTCGTGAAGATGCCCTCCTTGAAGGCGCCGATAGCGTGAGGGCTTTGAAAAGACGGCGAGTCGGGGTTGAAGTAGAAGGTCGCTCCGCAGGGATCCAAGGTCCAGTTCAGTTTCCCTTCCTTGGCGAGAGCCTCTACTTTTTCCATCATGGCGAGACCGCCGTCCTCCATGAAGGAAGCGCCGGGATAGTCGCGGCGAAGCTGCTCGCCGACGGCGCCCGCCAGTCCCGGCATATTCGTGAACACGTCGGACAGGGAAAGCTCTTTTCCCGTGCGCGCGTCATAGTTTTTCCCAAAGACGCAGCGCGTGCCCCAGCCGTCGCCTTTATCGTTCAGAACGTCTTCCAGGAAGCTCATCGCCAATGTATCGGCGCGGCGGATGAAAACGTCGGTCTCTTTGCGGAGCGGGTACAACTGAACCGCCCCCGCCTTGCGCTTGTCGTCTTGAACCGCCGTCGCCATGCCCGTCATGTTCTTGCGCGTGTCCACCGCCAGCCACGCCGTTTCTTCGTTGTATTGGCGGAGCGCGTCTCTGAGCGCCGAAAATTCTCCCGGCTGAGCGCCGACGTCGACCTCGTTCCAACGGGTGCGCAAAAGCTCGCCGCCCTCCCCGTCGGTATCGACGCAGTCAATGATGGTCACCGTCGGGCGGATCGGCCGCAGGTCTTCGTCAATGTAAGACGACGCCTCGCAGACTGCGGCGGGGACTCCGCCGACAGCAGACGGCAGGGAGAGGGGGGCTGCATAGAGAGAAGCTGCCGTGAGAACGGCTATAGATTTCGCAAGTTGCTTGAACATACGACGTTTCATGACCTTTCCTCCCGTCAATCCGGTGTCAATATCGCGGCCAGTGTCCCGAGGAACATGAGCAGCAGGAAGCCTCCCACCGCCAGGAACGGGCCCCAGCCCGCTATTTCCTTCAGGTCCTTGATAAGGCCCCAGATGGAAGTGCTTCGCGCGTTGTCCGACTTCACGGGTTTCGTCTTCCCATCGGGCAGGATCATCCGGAACACAGGGTAATTGTAAATGCGGATTCGCCCGACGGCAATCCAGAGGATGATGGTGACGGGAACGGTGAACACCATCCAAACGCCGTTGTACTGGTATTGCGCGACGCCGTCGAAGTCCAGCATCCACGCGCAGATCGCAGGCAGCCCGTTGAACACGATAGCGCCCAGCAACGTCATGATGACGCGGAAGGGCGTATAGAAGGACATCTTGACCGGAACCAGCTCGCCGTTCACCGGCTCCATGAAGACGGCTCTCGTCGTGGTGTCCTCGATGGCGTCCTTGCCTTGCGTGACGCTCAATTTTGACTGCACCCGCTCGGCCCGGCTCTTTTCCGTCTTGAACACGACGCGCCGGAATTCCTCGCCGCGTCCGTCGCTGAACGCCGTGAAGAAGATCGCGCCAAAGACCATCGCCGTCATGCCCGCCAGCTCGATGTTCGGCTGCCAGAGCCACATCAGCAGCGTGACCAGCAGCGTCATGAGCGTCGGTTCGATGAGCCACGACAGCACCTTTTCCTCTTTTGCCTTCGAGACGGCGACACGGCCCGTCTGGCCGTTGACCACCGCCAGCACCGGACCGATCTTCAGCACATAGGCGGGCAGCAGCGCGGGCAGGCGCAGGATGTCCCCCGCGTGCATCCTCATCGTAACGCCCGTGGTCTGGAGCTGTTTTTCCACGTCGGGGCGGAAGCCCTCTCTGACTTCCTCCAGCACCCGAGCTTCCGTCTGTTTCGCGTCGATGTCCGAGAGCTTGACCCGCTGGCCCGCGATGAAGGCGAACTCGAAGGTGCGCGCCTCCGTCCACTCGAAGGGTTCCATGGCGTCCAGCACGAGGTTGTCGAGCTGTTTCGAGGTGTTGACCGCGAGGCCGTTCAAAAAGCCGCCGACATGATATTTGTAGTCGGAAAAGGTCTCCATGCGCTCCGCTTCGGCGCTCACCGGCCCGCGGATCAGCTCGTAGGGCAGATAATAGCCGCGCAGGTTCTTGATAGACGCCAGCACGGTCTTGGCCTCTTCCTGCTTCTGGTTTTTCTGCGCCCATTCCTGAAGCCGCGCCCGGGCCTCGTCCTCGGTCAGTACGAAGGGGATGATGACCTCGGGAAGCTCCGAAGCCGCGAAAGCCCGCCGCGCGAACTTGCCGCCGCAGAATTCGCAGTTGCCCATGGCCTCGCCCTGGGGAATCACGACCTCCGCGCCGCAGTTCTGGCAGACGCATTTCTCCTCGGCGACGCTCTTGTCCTTCAGGACTTCCTTCTTGCGTGCGTCCCGCCACTCGCCGAGCCGCTGCACCGGCTCGTGGATGTCCGTCGTGCCGCCGCAGTATCCGCAGTGGTACTCCTGATGCACGATGTCGTACTCCGCCGGCGCTCCGCAGTAGGAGCAATAGACGGCAAGGGGATTGTTCTTCGTCTCGCTCATAATGATTCCTTCCTGCAAAATTGTCACTTATAATGCAAGCATAATGTCGTAAGACCTCACCCACCGCTTCGCGGTCCCCCTCCCCATAGGGGAGGGCTTTGGAATAACTACTGTATCGTCTCGACGACCTCCGGCGCGCCGCCCGCGCCCACGCGGCAGCGGCGATGCGCTTCCCGGAGCGGCACGCCCGTGGCGTTCAGCTTGAAATTCTCCGGATCGGTCATCACGAACCATTCCTTCGGGATGGAGTCGTCGCCGATGAACTCGTTCTTCATCGTGAAATTGCCGTTGCACTCGACGCGGCGGATTTCGTCGCCGGTGAGGTCGTAAACGAGAAGCTCGTGCCGGTTTTCCAGCTCGGTCATCTTCTGCGCGTCGTAGCCCTTTTCATAGTCCTCCGGCGTGGGAGCGATCAGGCAGTCCACATAGAGATATTTCCGCCCGTTCTTCGTCTTGACGAACACGGGACGGATGCCGTTCGACCGCACGGGATCGGTGAATACCGCTTCTTCCTTGCCGATGACGCCGTTGTAAGGCGCCGCCGCGCCGCCGCGAATGATATGGACGCCGTTCACATCGCTCTTGACTTCCAGCGTGTTCATTATGGATGCGCCCAGCGCGACCCGCATCGGCATCCTCGGCTCCAGCTCCATGCACCACTGCTCGGGGGCGTGACGGTATTTCTCCTGGAAGCAATGGGAGTTCATATCGAAAAGGATCGTCGCCGTGTAAATCGGGGCGTAGGGGTCCTCGGAAAGGCTGAACATATTGAAGTAAAACGTGGCGCCGCAGGGGTCGAGGGTCCAGGAGCAGTTGCCGTCGTCGAAGATTTTCTGCACCCTGGCGGCTAAGGCCGGCACGCTCCCCGTGACAAAGGCTTCGCCGGGATAATTGCGGCTCAGCAGTATGGCGAGCTCGTTGGCGACGACGTTCTGGTTCGTGAACACGTCTTCCCAGGCCAGCTTCTCCCCGGTGGCGGCGTCGTAGTTCCTGCCGAATACGGCGTAGCGTCCGCGCATCCCGCCGCCGTACTGGGCGCAGGACTCGACGAAGCTGACGACCAGGTTGTCCGCGCGATGGACGTAGAGCGATTTGATGATCCTCTCGTGATCCGCCTCCTCGTCCTGAGACGCATTGTATATCTCCAACGACGACAACAGCGGGAGGTAGTCCTGGCCGCTATGCCCGTCGTAGTTGATCGAGGTGCTGCGGAATCTCCACTGGCCGTTCTCTTCCTCGGAAAAGATGTTGATCCGAAGCGGAAGCGGCGTCCCCAGGTCCGTCTCGATCGCCGCCGGCGGCACCTCATGCTCCGCATGGGCCACGGCGGGGGCGAAGTACGTCGGCGCATAGGGACACGCGCCGAAAAGGGAAAGGGTCGCGGCAAGCGCGGCGGCAAAGGGCTTGGCTTTTATCATGGTGATTCCTCCTCGTTGTTTCACCTGCATATTATTTAACCACGTCGCGGGCGGGGCCCATAATCACCGGCGCCCCGTCCTTGCCCACGTGGCAGAGGACATAATCGTCGAGGAACTTCGAATCGACGCGGGTCATCAGGAAAGAGTCCGGATCGGTCATCGTGAACCATGCGCGCTGAATCTCCTCCGACGGCTCGGTAGCGAGGAAGGTCAGCTTGCTGTCGCACTCCACGCGGAAGATATTGTCGCCGTTCAGGTCGTAGACGCGAAGCTCGTGCTTCGGATTCATCGCGGCGGTCTCGCAGTCCGCATAGAGATACTTCCTCCGGTCGCCGGTCATGACGAAGACCGGGCGAATGCCTTCCAGTTCGCCGGGGTCGACAAATTCTTCCCCGTTCCGCCGGATCACGACGCCCTGCGTATTGACCGTGACTTCCGTCAGCTTGTCGCTCGACTCGTCGAAGCAAAGCATGGTCGGCAGCCGCGGCTCCACGTCCATGCAAAACGACTCGGGGCAGGAGCGGTACTTCGTCTGGAAATGATAGGGCGTATAGGCGAAGCAGAACGTAATCGTGTAAATATTGTCGTCGGATTCCGGCGTCAGCGAGCCGGGGTTGAAGTAGAACGTCGCGCCGAAGGGATCGAGGCTCCACGAAAACTCGTTGTTTGCCATTACGCGCTTCACCTTCGCGCAGAAGGCGTCATATTCGCCGCTGCCCAAGCTGTCGGCCGGGAAACGTCCCGGATAGAGGGCGCTCATCCGAGGGGCGATTTCATTGGCGAGCTGCTCCCGATTGACAAATACGTCGTCAAAGGCAAGCTCGCTGCCCGTGGCAGTATCATAGTTTATTCCGAATATGCCGTAGCGCCCGTGTTTCCCGTCCGTAAAGCAGGCACGGGACTCGACGAAGCTGACCACGCGGTTGTCGGCGCGGCGCACCCGGAGCTTCGTGATAATGTCCGGTCCGTCCTCCTCCGTGAACTTGGACTGATCCACGCTGTATCCTTCCAACGCGCCTATAATCGGAAGGTATTTTTCCTCGAATTTCCCTTTGAACATGATCCCGGGGAAGTGACGCTTGATCGTCATCCACTCCGGGCCGGAATACGTCTCGTATACTCTGAGCGGCAGACCCCAGCCCAGGTTTTCCATGAAAAGCGGCCCCGTCGTCTCCGCCCGTGCCGCGGCGGGCGGGAAAAGCGCCGGCATACCGGGAACCGTCCCGAAAATCGAAAGCGACGCGGCAAGTGCAGCGACAAGTCGTTTGCTTCTTTTCATCATATGTTCTCCTTACCGTTTTCCGCTGTTCTCAAATGCGTTGTACGAGCTTTCCAGCACTTTCGGCAGCTCCGCCGATCCGATGCGCTTCTGTATCTCCTCGGCGCGATACCATGAGATGATCGCATAGGTTTTCTCGGCGCCGGGGAAGTGCTCGCTTTCTATATTAGCAAAGCGCTCGGCGTCAATCTCCTCCGGCGAGCCGACCTGCCCGCTCTCGGCCTCCACTTTCAGCCATCCAGGCAGGAAGAATTTCCGTTCCGCCAGGTCGGAGCCGGGAGCCGGAAGTTTCGCTTTCACCATGGCAAGATCTTCGATCTGGAGATCGCCGCGCAGCGTAACCGCGACTTTCGTATCGACATAATCCCATTCGTCCTCGTCGAGCTCTTTTGAACTGACAAAAATATAGTTATACCTGTCGTCAGACCGTTCATAAAATACACGGGGCTCCGCCGCCGACTCGTTCGTCATGATGTCGGGGACGTCGGAGCCGCCCGCGAAAAAGAGTCCCCAGGTCCGTCCGCCGTTCTCGTTGAATTCCTCGCAGCGAATCTCCGGCGCGATTCCCTTGCCGCCGCGTTTGGCCTTGAAGATTTCCAGCCGCCCGTCATGGTCGAGATCGGTCACGGCGTAAAACCAGCGGTTCCAGTCCGCGTCCTTTTCCGGCGACACGAACCAGCCGCCCTCCTGCCCGGAGTTCGCCGTCTCCGCAAAAATCTGGATCTGCTCCGAAGCCGAGCGCGGAGCGGCGCAGACCGTCGCCGAAAGAGCGAGGGTCGCGAGAATCGTGGCGGCAAGTTTCTTTCCTTTTGTCATGTCGTTTCCTCCTTTAGTATGTTCCTTGCCCTCCCCCATGGGGGCGCTTTGCGCGGGAGTCCAGTGGACTCCCTGGACAGGGGACCGCGTAAGCGGTGGGTGAGGTCTTGTAATGTTGCATTAATACATCATCAATACGTTTAGTTTATCGGCGCGTTTCGGGCGACACCTCAAGGGGAATGTTGCCCAAAACTAATCCCGCAGCTCGTCGTAGACCAGATAGCCGAGCAAGACGGCCACATAGCAGGCGAGAAGGATGAAAAAGTCCTTGATCGGTTCGCCGGTGGAATATATCGCGAGCACCGCCCGGCCGGCCAGCGTGAGCACGAACAGAGAGACTGCGAGGAGCGCAGGCGAGAATACCAGCTTGTGGGAGTCCTGGTCCTCTGACGACATCGCGTAGATATGCACCGAATGCCAGCCGGGGGCGAACTCGATGGTGATCTCGCCGCCGTGGCTTCGATAGCTCCATTCCATATAGTGTCTTTCTTGATAGGCCTGATAATTGACGTACATGCTGACAAGGCAGACGATAAGCGACGCGGCGAAGGCCACAGCCATTTTTTGCATAAACGAACCCCCAAGCATCATTCTCGCTTCTATTATAGGAAAACGGCAAACGAAAAGCAAAAATTTTTTGAAATTTCGACAAAAGGCACAAAAAATCCGTGCCCTTCGTCTTACGAGGAATGGCACGGATTATGACTCTGTATTGGGGCGTTATTCCGGCTTCTTGATGACCGTCTCGCCGCCCATGTACGGAACGAGAACCTTCGGCACGACGACGGAGCCGTCTTCCTGCTGATAGTTTTCGAGAATCGCGGCGACGGTGCGGCCCACCGCGAGACCGGAGCCGTTCAGCGTGTGGCAGAACTCCGGCTTGTCCTTCGGCGTGCGGCGGAACTTGATGTTCGCGCGGCGCGCCTGGAAGTCGAGGCAGTTGGAGCAGGACGAGATTTCGCGGTAGCGGTTCTGGCTCGGGAACCAGACCTCGATGTCGTAAGTCTTCGCCGAGGTGAAGCCCATGTCGCCGGTGCAGAGCGTCACGACGTGGTAGGGGAGCTCAAGCTGGCGCAGCACCTCTTCGGCGTCGTCCACCATTTTCTCCAGGGCCGCCCAGGAGTTTTCCGGCTTCTCGAACATGATCAGCTCGACCTTGTTGAACTGGTGCTGGCGAATCAGCCCGCGGGTGTCGCGGCCCGCGCTGCCCGCCTCGGCGCGGAAGCTCGCCGTGTAGACCGTGTAATGCTCGGGCAGCTTTGCGCCGTCGAGGATCTCCTCGCGATGGAAATTCGTCGCCGGAACCTCCGCCGTCGGCACGAGATAGGAATCCAGCCCTTCCACCTTGAACATGTCCTCGGCGAACTTCGGGAGCTGGCCGGTGCCGATCATGCTGTCCCGGCTGACGATATAAGGCGCCAGCATTTCGGTATAGCCCTGCTTCGCGTGAAGGTCCATCATGAAATTGATGCAGGCCCGCTCGAGGCGAGCGCCCAGGCCGACGTAGAACGTGAACCGCGCGCCGGAAACCTTCGCCGCGCGTTCCGCGTCGAGGACGCCGAGGCCTTCGCCCACGTCCCAATGCGCCTTCGGCTCGAAGTCGAATTTGCGCGGCTCGCCCCATTTGCGAAGCTCGGGATTGTCGTTGTCGTCCACGCCCAGCGGCACGTCTTCCTTCGGCATGTTCGGGATGCGGAGCAGGATATCCTGCAGCTTGTTTTCCGTTTCTTTCAGGTCGCCGTCGAGAGCCGAGATCTTGTCGCCGACCTCGCGCATCTCCTTTACCAGCGCGTCGGCGTTCTCGCCTTTCTTCTTCATCACGCTGATTTCTTTCGAGGCCGCGTTGCGCTTTCCCTTCAGCGCCTCGACTTCGCCGAGGATTTCCCGGCGGCGCTTCTCCAGTTCCGAGAAGTCGTCCAGCTTCATCGGGTTGTGGCGGCGCTCCAGCATCGCCTGCACTTCGTCCAGATGGTCGCGCACAAATTTCATGTCCAACATATAAAAGCCCCCTGTAGGAGCCGCTGAACAAGTCCCGCCGCGCCTCTGCCGGGCCTTTTTCCGTCATGCGGCGGCAAAGTGCTCTCGACGTAGCGCCTCGGCTGCGACTTCGAGCCCCGTAACATGCCACTGGCATGTTACGTCTTGCCTGACGAAAAAAATCCTCGGCAGGGGCACGACTTGACTTATTCATCGGCTCCCGATTTTGTCCTGTAAAAATTATTTTAATTATATAAGCATGGTGCGGGACTGTCAAACGGGGAATGGCAACAGACAAACGAAAACGCCGCGCAGTTTGCGCGGCGTTATATCCTGCCGATATCGAGGGATTCAGCCTGCTGCCATGTCTATATTCAGGTGGTGGCCGTCCCAAACTTCAACGGGGCGTCCCCGCTCCCGAAACGGGTGTCCATCTCGCTGCGGCCCTTGAAGACGCCGCCGTCCTCAATGTTCAGGCTGTGGACGTGGATGTCCCCGGTGAGCTGGCCCGTGGAATGGATGCTGAGGTTGCCGTCGCAGGTCACATTGCCCGTGACGGTACCTGCGATGGTCAGGCTTTCCGCTTTGACGTCGCCTTTTACGGAGCCGCTTTCGCCGATGACCGCGTCCCCCGAGGCGGTGACGCCGCCGTCGACGGTTCCGTCGATGCGGATGTTCCCCATGCTTTGCAGTTTGCCTGTGATCGTGGTGCCTTTGCCGATAATCGTTTCAATATCCCCCGCGGGATTGTCCACGTGTTTTTTTACGCTGCCAAACATAATATGCGCCTCTTTTCCCGCTTGCTTATGGAAAATATTTTGATGACGTGTCTTTATTCGCCGCCCAGATAGAGAATCGGGTTGACGAGCTCGCCGTTGACGTGCACTTCATAATGGACGTGCGGCCCGGTGGAGAATCCGGTGCTTCCCATATAGGCGATCAGCTGCCCTTTCTGCACGGTCTCGCCGACGGTGACGACCACCGCTTCCGCGTGACCGTAGCGCGTCCAAATGCCGTTGCCGTGGTCGATGTCCACCATGTTGCCGTAGCCGCCGGAATTCCAGCCCGCCGCCGTCACGGTGCCGCTGGCCGCCGCCAAGATGGGCGTGCCGTAGTCGTTGGCGATGTCGATGCCCGGATGGAAGTCCGAGCCGCCCCAGCGCAGACCGAAGGGCGAGCTGACCTCGCCGCTGGACGGCCAGATAGACGGCAGAGCCGCCGAGAGCTGGTTGTGATAGCCGATGACTCTCTGCTGTTCCTTGAGCGCCTCGCGGACGTTCTCCAAATTGGCCCGGCTATAGGCGAGCCGATTGCGGATATTGTCCAGCGCGTTGTTCACGTGGCGGACGTTGGGCTCGATCCACGGACCGCCCTGCCCGTCGAAAGACTCCCCGGAAGGATTCACGGGCAGCGGTTCGCCGGAGGTCGCAGCCTGGGCCGAGACGTCCTGCGTTTCCTCCGCGGGCGCGGCGCCGGCCATCTGCCGAAGCTCCTGCTCGATCTCGCTGACTTTTTCCATTTCGTCCTGCAGCTCGTTGGCTTTCTTTGCAAGCTGCGTAAGCTGCTCCTGCTGCGTCATGTTGACCGTGCGCAGGTCGTGAAGCTCCTGCTTGTCGCTGGCCGCGCTGAACGCGCTGTAAACGGAAAAACCGAAAGAACCGACAAACAGGGCGGCGACGGCCGCGCAGGAAGCCGCGCCATATTTAATCAAGTGCATCGGAAGGCGGATGCTGTGCATCTTCTCGCCTTTGTCGGGAATGATCTTGATCAGGTATTCCCGATTCTCGTCCGATGATGAACGATGATTCAAAGATAACGCCCCCAAAAACGTCCTGTTACACATACTTAGAAACGTAAGCGGACGACCCCATCGTCCGCCGCGAAGTATTCACATTATACCACAGAATGGCAGGGGAGGAAATTGTGCCTTTCGACCCATATTGAGGGCAATTATAGGTCGGGAAGTTGCCAGTCGATGGGCTTTTCTCCTATTTTTTCTAAAAAGGCGTTTACTTTTGAAAACGGACGGCTGCCGAAAAAGCCGTTGTTCGCCGAAAAGGGGCTCGGGTGCGTGGATTCCACGATGAAATGGCGGGGGTTCGTGATCATGGCTTTCTTTTTCCGCGCGGGACTGCCCCAGAGAATGAAGGCCATGGGTTTTTCCCGTTCGTTCAAGAGGGAGATGATCTTGTCGGTGAAAATTTCCCAGCCGCGGCCGTGGTGGGAGTTTGCCTGATGCTCGCGCACCGTCAGCACCGTGTTCAGCAGCAGCACGCCCTGGTCGGCCCAAGGCTTCAGGCAGCCGTTGTTCGGCACGCGGCAGCCCAGGTCGGAGGCCAGCTCCTTGAAGATGTTCAGCAGGGAAGGGGGAGGGGCGACGCCGGGCTGCACGGAAAAGCTCAGGCCGTGGGCCTGCCCCGGTCCGTGGTAGGGATCCTGCCCCAGGATGACCACTTTCGTGTCGGCGTAGCTGGTGTAGTGCAGCGCGTTGAAGATCGAGTACATGTCGGGATAAACGCGCGTCGTGCGGTATTCCTGGATCAGGAATGCGCGCAGTTCGCGGTAGTAAGGCTGCTGCAATTCCTCGTTCAAATAATTCGCCCAGTCGTTGTGGAAGATTTCCATACTATCAAGCCCCTTTTCACTCCTTTCATTATAGCACACCCGTGATTTTCTTAAAAATGCCTTAAAAGTCGCCGGAAACACTTCCCTTTTCCCGTAAGAAACGATAAGATAAAAAGCGAAGAACAGGACGGGAGGGATAGCGATGGAAGAAAAGACGCGGTTACTGATCGTGGAAGACGAAAAGCGCATCGCGCGTTTCCTGCAGATGGAGCTGGAGCACGAGGGGTTCCTGGCGGCGACGGAGTCCAACGGGCGGCGCGCTTATGAACGGATATTGCAGGAGAACTATGATTTGGTGCTCTTGGACCTGATGCTGCCGGAGATGGACGGGCTGACGATCTGCCAAAACATCCGCAAGCTGTCGGATGTGCCGATCATCATGCTGACGGCGAAGGACGATTTAGAGGACAAGGTGCACGGGCTCGACATCGGGGCCAACGACTATATCACGAAGCCCTTCGCCATCGAGGAGCTTTTGGCCCGCATCCGCGCGGTGCTTCGGGCGCACAAGCCGGCGGAGCCTGCCGCGGACGGGGAGATCCTCGTGACGCGGGACCTCGTGATGTACCCGGAGCGGTACGAGGTGAAGGTCAAGGGGGAGCCGGTGGAGCTGACGAAAAAGGAATACCAGCTTTTGGAGTATTTGCTCCGCAACAAGCGCACGGTGCTGTCCCGGGACCAGATCCTCTCGACGGTCTGGGGCTACGACTACATCGGCGACACGAACGTGGTGGACGTCTACATCCGCTATCTGCGGGCCAAGATCGACGAGCGGTTCGGCGAGAAATACATCCACACGATGCGGGGCGTAGGTTATGTCATCAAAGATTAAGAGCCTGCGCGTCTCGACGAAGCTGATGCTGGTCAACGCGGTAATCCTGATCGGCATTTTGCTGCTGACGAGCCTTTTGACCATTGCGGGCCTTTATTTCTCCGTCTATCATCAGGCGGAAATGGATTTGCAGCACAGCATCACGGAGGTGCGCCGTTCCATGGAGCGCTCGGAGGTCATGCGGGACGAGGAACTGCCGGAGCCGCTGCCGCCGGAGGCGAAAGAATGGGCGCTCCGGCAAAACCCCGACTGGGTGCCGCCGCCGCCGTTCCTGCGGCTGCTGTACCGGGAAGGCGTGCTGACGCCGGGGGTGGTGCTCCGGGTCGTGGACGCCGACGGGCGGAAAATCTTCGACAGCGCGATCCACTATCCGACGGTGGAGGAGGTATCTTCCCATATCATTCCCGACCCGCCTTTTTGGGCGAACGAGGAAATGCAGGTTTCGCGCTTCGACAATTTCTATATGTACTACGAGCCGATGACGCTGAACTGGCGCGGGAAGGCGTATCAGCTTCATTTTATCCGCATGATTACGGCGGAACGCGATTTCCTGCGCTCGCTGGGGCATGGGCTGCTGCTGACGAACCTGTTGGGCGTCGTCCTGGCCCTCTGCGCCTGCTACTATGTGAGCCGCCGGGCGCTGGCGCCGATCCGCGCCATCACCGAGGCCGCCCGGGCCATCGAGGTTTCCGACCTGAGCCGCCGCGTGGAGATGCCGCCCGCGAAAGACGAGTTGTCGGAGCTGGTGCAGACTATCAACCACATGCTGGACCGATTGGAATCCGGATTTGAGCAGCAGCGGCGGTTCGTTTCCGACGCTTCCCACGAGCTGCGCACGCCGCTC
>JAEERZ010000025.1 GCA_016286075.1 Selenomonadaceae bacterium | reverse complement strand
CATGTGCTGGCTTCCGGCGAGGACGTCAACGTGCTGGTGCTCGACACCGAGGTTTACTCGAACACCGGCGGTCAGTCGTCGAAATCGACGCCGGCGGCGGCCATCGCGCAGTTCGCGGCCAGCGGCAAGCGCACGAAGAAGAAGGACCTCGGCATGATGGCCATGAGCTACGGCTACGTCTACGTCGCGCAGGTCGCCATGGGCGCGGACAAGAACCAGACGCTGAAAGCCATCTGCGAGGCGGAAGCCTATCACGGTCCGTCCCTCGTCATCGCCTACGCGCCGTGCATCAATCACGGCATCCGCGCGGGCATGGGCAAGAGCCAGCGCGAGGAAGAGAAGGCGGTCAAGTCCGGCTACTGGGCGACCTACCGCTACAATCCGGAGCTGGTCGGCACGGACAAGAACCCCTTCGTCCTCGACTCGAAGGAGCCGACGGAGAGCTTCCAGGAGTTCCTGCAGGGCGAGGTTCGTTTCAGCTCGCTGAAGCGCGCGTTCCCCGAAATCGCGGACGAACTCTACGCGAAGACAGAGCGCGACGCGAAGGCACGGCTTGAAGGCTACAAGAAGCTGGCGGGCCAAGCGTAAATTTGCATAACAAATCAAAAGCGGCGTTCCGAAAGGGAGCGCCGTTTTTCATGTGTTTTTTGGCTGCGTATGTTACATTGGAAAAAATCCGGGAGGAAATAAGGAGGGGCAGGAATGCATCTAAAGCGAAAAGCGCTGCTGCTTTTAGCGGCGGCGATGATTTCTTTCTGTGGAGCCGGGAACGCAGCGGCGGCAAAGACGGAAAGGCCTCGTCCGGCGACGGCGCAGACGGAGAAGCCGCGTCCTGAAAAGCAAAAAAAGACGGAAACGCCGGAAAAGAGGGAGAAACCCCGCCCTGCGGCGGCAAAGACGGAGCGGTCCCGCGCCCGGGGCTTTGCGCTCAGGAGAGGGGACTGCATCGGCGTTTTGGCGCCCGCCTCTTGGGAAAGCAGATCGCAATGGGAGAGCGGGGTCCGATTGCTGAAAAACCGTGGTTATCGCGTGAAGCTGGCTCCGTCCTGCACGGAGTCGTGTGGATTTTTTGCGGGGACGGACGAGAGGCGGGCCGCGGACCTCAATGCGTTTTTCAGGGACGACGAAGTTCGGGCGATTCTCTGCCTGCGTGGGGGTTACGGATCGGGCAGGATCTTGGACATGCTCGATTACGCGGAGATTGCCCGCCATCCTAAATTATTCATCGGGTACAGCGACATTACCGCGCTTCATATCGCCCTCGGAGAGAAAAGCGGCATAGCGACGGTTCACGGACCGATGCTCACGAGCCTTGCCAGCGGCAGCCTGACGGATTATACGGAGCGCAGTTTTTTTCGCGGCGTCATGACGAGCAGGCCGCTGGGGGAATTGACCATGCCGCCGGGGCAGGCGCTGGAGGCTGTCGTGCCCGGCACGGCGGAGGGCGTCATTGTCGGCGGCAATCTGAGCGTGCTGCAGGCTCTGATAGGAACGCCGTATGAGCTGAAAGGGGACGGCGCGCTGCTTTTCCTGGAGGATATAGATCTGCTGTCGTACCAGTTGGACAGGACGCTGCAGCAGCTTTTTCAGTGCGGTCTGCTGGATCGGGTGAACGGCCTTTTGTTCGGTTCGTTCACGGGCGGCGATTCCGCGCTGGACCCGGGGGATTTCACGACGGCGGAAGTGATCGAATATTACTCGAACCTTGTAGGAAAGCCGGCGATCATGGGCGTGCCGGCGGGACACGGTTCGGACAACGCGTTCATCCCTTTCGGCGTCCACGCGGTGATGAAGGCGAACGCGGACGGGACGGCGAGCCTCGTTTTCGACGAGGCGGCGGCGCTGCCCCGGGAGGACAAAAAGTGAATCGGCGCGGCGAAACGGCGTTCCTTTTCGGAGCGCCGCTTTGTTTTATGAAAAGTTGACACTCCCCGGAAAACAATATAAAATAAATTCGTATAACTTTGCCACATAGTTATGCTGTAAACAGGAACAAAACGCCGAAAGGCACAAAAATTTAAATCATGGGAGGCGTATATTATCTTTGAATTGATATTGGCATCCGCACTTGCATTGATTGTTGGCGCAGGCGGCGGCTACTACGTGCGCAGGCAGCAGGCGGAGGGAGCGATCGGCTCCGCCGAGGAAGAGGCGCGGCGCATCGTGGAGAAGGCCGAGGCGGCGGGCGAGGCCAGGAAGAAGGAGGCCGTGCTCGAAGCCAAAGAAGAAATCCACCAGATGCGTCAAAATCTTGACAGAGATACGAAGGAACGGAAGGGCGAGCTGGCGCGGCAGGAACGCCGCCTTCAGCAGAAGGAGGAGAATCTCGACCGCAAGCTCGACGCGCTGGAGAAGAAGGAAGAGGCGCTGATTGCAAAGGACGCGTCGCTGGAGGAAGAGCGCGCCCACGCCGCCGAGATGCATGAGAAGCAGAAGGCGGAGCTGGAGCGCATTTCAAAACTGACCACCGAGGAAGCAAAAGCGATGCTCATGGCCGAAGCGGAAAACGAGATGCGCCATGAGAAGGCTTTGATGATCAAGGAGTACGAGCAGCAGGCGAAGGACGAGGCGGACAAGCGCGCCCGGGATATCGTGTCCCAGGCGATTCAGCGCTGCGCCGCCGATCAGGTGGCGGAAACCACCGTTTCGGTCGTCGCGTTGCCGAACGACGAGATGAAGGGCCGCATCATCGGCCGCGAGGGCCGCAATATCCGCGCTCTCGAAACGTTGACCGGCATCGACCTCATCATCGACGACACGCCGGAAGCGGTCATCTTGTCCGGCTTCGACCCGGTGCGCCGCGAGATCGCGCGCATCGCGCTGGAAAAGCTCATTACGGACGGTCGGATTCATCCGGCCCGCATCGAGGAAATGGTGGACAAGGCGAAACGCGAAGTCGACCAGAGAATCAAGGAGGCCGGCGAGCAGGCGACTTTCGACACGGGGGTCCACGGCCTGCATCCGGAATTGGTCAAGATGCTGGGACGGCTGAAATACCGCACCAGCTACGGGCAGAACGTGCTCAATCATTCCATCGAGGTTTCGCATTTGGCGGGCATCATGGCCTCCGAGCTGGGCGTCGATGTGATGATGGCGAAGCGCGGCGGTCTGCTGCACGATATCGGCAAGGCCATCGACCATGAGGGCGAAGGCACGCACGTTACCATCGGTGCGGATATCGCCCGCAAGTACCGGGAGTCCGCCGAGGTCATCAACGCTATCGCAGCCCATCACGGCGACGAGGAAGCGACTTCCGTGGAGGCCGTCCTGGTGGCCGCCGCCGACGCGATTTCCGCGGCAAGGCCGGGGGCGCGCCGCGAGAGCCTCGAATCGTATCTGAAACGTCTGACGCGCCTCGAAGAGATTGCGAAGTCCTTCGACGGCGTCGACAACTGCTATGCAATCCAAGCCGGACGAGAGGTCCGTATTATGGTGAAGCCGGACAAGGTGGACGATGTGGCGTCCGTCGCTCTGGCGCACGATATTGTTAAGAAAATCGAAGCGGAGCTCGAATATCCGGGCCAGATCAAGGCGACGGTCATTCGGGAGACGCGGGTCGTGGATTACGCGAAATAAGCGATTCATGTGGGAAAAAGGAAAGGGGAGTGGCAGCCATGCATTTTGGGAAAAGAAAGAAACCGAATATGGATGGAATCAATCTCCTCGTTTCCATCTTGGTTTGCTATCCGGAAATCGGCACGATCAGCTTCGAGCCGGGGGAGGAGGCGCTGCATTTTTCTTTTGCGCTGCAAGAGGTGCCGCCGCGCCAAGTCTATGAGGACGTCGGGGAACTGATTCGCGAGAGCATCCTGACGTACCACAGCATCGAAGGTTTTGAGGGCGGCCGCATCGAGATCTATCTCGAGGGGCAGGGACATACGGCGTTTTTCCATGTCGTCCGCGACATCCGTACGATTTCCCAAGGGGAGATCAGCATGATTTCGACGATCATGCGGGAGCGGTTCGCGAAGACGCTGATTGTCGATCCCGACAGCCGGCCCGAAGATTTCGAGTTTGACGTGGCGGCGCATGAAAACGCCATCGATCACATGATCGGCACGTTGAAGGTTGCAAGGGTCACGAACCGGATGATCGGCATCCGCGAGGAAGGCCGGGTTTTGGTGTTCAATAAATAGGAAGAGGTTCATTTTGCGCATATTAATGGTAGGAGACGTAATAGGCCGCCCGGGAAGGGCGGCCTTTGCCAAATATACGCCGACGCTGCGGCGGGAGAAGCAGGTCGACCTGGTGGTCGTCAATGGGGAAAATTCCGCCGAGGGCAGGGGCGTCACGAAAAAGACGCTGGAGGAGCTGACGCTGGGCGGCGCCGACGTGGTGACCAGCGGAAACCATATTTGGGACAAGAAGGAAGTCTTGCAGTTTATCGACGACGAGCCGTATCTCCTGCGTCCGGCGAATTATCCCGTGGGGGTTCCGGGCAAGGGCGCCTGCGTTTATCCGTTGAAGGGGAAGAACGTCGGCGTGATGAACCTCTCGGGGCGCGCGTTCCTGCAGGATTTAGACTGTCCGTTCCAGCGGGCGGAAGAGCTCCTGCGGGAGCTTTCCGGCGCCTGTGATGTGATCCTGCTGGATTTTCACGGGGAATCGACGTCAGAGAAGATGGCCATGGGTTGGTATCTCGACGGGCGTGTGACGGCGGTGGTCGGCACCCATACCCATGTGCAGACGGCGGACGAACGAATCCTGCCCGGCGGCACGGCGTTCATTTCCGATCTCGGCATGGTCGGCCCGTGGAATTCCGTCATCGGATTCACGAAGGAGCCGGTGCTGGCGAAAACGACGACGGGCATGCCCGCGCGGTTTGAGGTGGCCGACGGGCCGGCGGTGTATTCGGCGGCGCTGCTGACGGTGGACGACAAATCCGGGAAAGCGGAGCATATCGAGAGAATCCAGATCCGCGAGGACGCGGTATAGACGCGTTTTCGGCGCAGGACGTTCTCGCCCGTTTTGCGTCTTTTTGACGGAGGCGCGACGGGTGTGGTATAATACAAAATATTAATATTCTGATATTTCAAACCGCAGGGACGCGGGCATACTGGCACGGAAAGTGAAGGTTGATTTATGGCAAGCGATTTACATACCCATACGACTTTCTCGGATGGGCGTCTCACGCCGGAGGAACTGGTAGCCGCGGCGAAAGAGGCGGGGCTTTCCTATATAGCGATCACCGATCATGATACGGTGGACGGGATTCGTCATCTGTACGAAGAGGGACTTTACCCGTCGAAATCGATCCATATTATTCCGGGTATTGAATTCAGCTGCGAAGTGGACGGACACGACGTCCATATCTTGGGCTACGATTTTGACATCTACAATCAGGATTTGGCCGACAAGACGACGGAGCTCTCGGAGTCGCGCTGGGACCGGTTCTCCCAGATGATGGAGAAATTGCAGGGAATCGGTTACGCGATTACGGAGTCCGACGTCCTGCAAATGGCCGGCACGTCCAAGTCCATCGGGCGCGCGCATGTAGCGCGGACGCTGGTGAAGAAGGGACTTGTGGGTTCCGTGCACGAGGCTTTTGACAAGCTGCTGGAGTATGGGCAGCCCTGTTATGTGCCGCATTATCGTATCGACCCGGAGGAAGCGGTGACGCTGATTCGGAACGCGGGCGGCGTGCCGGTGCTGGCGCATCCGAAATTGGTGAAGGACGATGCCACTGTGGAGCGCATGCTGGAATTGGATTTCGGCGGCATAGAGGTCTACTATCCGAAGCACGACGAGGAGGATACGGCCCGGTATAAAGCACTGGCCGAAAAACGTGGGCTCCTGCTCACGGGCGGTTCGGATTTTCATGCGGTTCCGCACCGCGTACCTTTGGAACTCGGTATATTTACTGTTCCCGACGAACTTGCGGCGCCTTTTTTCCATCCGCCGCAGGGGTTGCAATAAATTTTTCTTAAAGGAAAATGTGTGGCAGGTGAGTGGTATGGACGTCATAGCGCTGGTCGGGCCCAGCGGGACAGGGAAGAGCCATCGGGCTCTTTTGGTGGCGAATCAGTACAAAGCCGACATCATCATCGACGACGGGCTCTTGATCAAGGACGGGAAGATTATTGCGGGCAGCTCGGCGAAAAAAGAGAAAAGCCGCATCATGGCGGTGCGGCGCGCTATTTTCATTTTGCCCGGGCACGCGGAAGAGGCGCGGGGAGCCATAGAGCGGGAGAAGCCGAACCGCATGCTGATTCTCGCAACCTCGGAAAACATGGTGCATAAGATCGCGAAGATTTTGCGCCTGCCGCCTGTCAGCCGCATCATCCATATCGAGGATATCGCGTCCGAGACCGACATGAAGAAAGCGGCTTTCCATCGGCTGAAAGAAGGAAAGCACATCATCCCGGTGCCGACCATAGAGCTGAAGCCGCATTTTTCCGGTTACCTGGTGGACCCGTTGCATTCGTTTTTCCGCCGGTCGTCGGCGCGTCCGCGCCGCAAGCTTGGCGAGAAGTCCATCGTGCGGCCGGTGTTCAGCTATTACGGAAAGCTCATCATCGACGATTCGGTCATCAAGACGATCGTGAAGAAATTCGTCGGGGAGCGCGATTTCGTCAATCAGGTGGCCCATGTTCGCGTGCGGCATCTGATGGACGGCGACGAGGACCAGGGCATCGAGGTTTCGATGGAGGTCGTGCTGCGCTACGGCAAACATATCCCGACGCTGATTCATCAGACGCAGGAAATGGTCAAGGCTGAGATCGAGCGCATTACCGGCATGGTGGTGCAGGAGGTCAATATCATGGTGCGCACGCTGTACGTGGGCGCGACCTAATATGGGATAATATAAAAGCCGACGCTTGGAAAATTCCGGCGTCGGCTTTTTGTGTGCGCGGATTACGGCAGGCGTTCGATCTGCGGCTGCGTTCGGAGGTCGATTTCAAAGGTGCGGGTCCATGGGTAACGTGCGGAGACGATAAGGTTCACGACGCGGAGGCGGAGCGGGCCGCCGGGGGCGTGGAAAGTTACGGGCGCCTGAAATGCGTTGGTGCGGACGAAACCCGCGCTGTAATGTTTGATCGCGGTTTCCAAGAGCATGGAGGCCAGGGGATAATTGTAATTGTATTCGAGACCGCGGCCGTTTTGCGCGCCGCATTTTTCCAAAGAGTTGTTGATGTGGTCGACGCCGTTTTTCAGATAATAATAGTCTTCCAAAAAGCGCTCGTCGAGGAAGGAAAGATGCGCGTAAGCAAGCCGCAGGACGTCGTCCTCGGTTTTCGCTCGACGTTCGGCGATTTGCAGCAGGACGGCGTGGGCAACGGCGGTTCCTATGGAATTGCTGGCGGTATTCCAACCGGCGTAGGCGGCCAGCGCGTGAACCGGCGTCTTGTTTTCGATCATCACCGGCAGCAGCGGCTCGTTGGCGTTGATATGCTCGGTGAGATCCGCGAGGGCGACGCTTCGCCCTTCCCCAAGGAGGGCGTCAAGCTCGCGGGCGGCGCGCTTTCGCTCCGCCTGCATGGTCTTGTCGTGGGCGGAGACGTAGAGAATCATGTCCGCGTCGTCGGGGGAGACAACGGAAACGCCGCCAGTAAAGCGGATTTTTTCCAGCGCGGTCTTCTCCAGCGTGGCGCCCATATAGGGGAGCACCCGGCCAGGGGACGAGGCGTCGTTGTATTTCAGTGCGACGCGCGGCGTGAAGCCGATCCGGGCGGCTTCGTCGGCGGCGAGGATCGAGAGAGCCAACTCGTCGGCTCCCTGCGCCAAAAATACGCGGTTTTCGCCGATATTCTTTTTCGCCAGCGTCTCCGAGAGCCCGCGCATGACCAGATTGGGAATGCTGTAAGGCTCGCTGTCGTCCTGCCCGATGACGAGACGGCGGAGGGTTCCGTCTTCGGCGAGGCTAATCAGTCGGTCGCCGAATTTGGCGTAGTTCGCGAAGAGAGTTTCATAACGCGACCGTATTTCCGGATCAATAGAGGTGCGCAGCGATTCAAGGGCGGCAAGGTCCTCGGCGGAAGGGCGCGTCTGTCGCGAAATCCGTCCGACCAGCCGCGAATATTTCATCAGCCGCTTTTGCTCTTCCCAGTCGCAAAGGCCGTCCGGCGGCGTCATGCGGGGTAGGATGCTGAAAGCGTAAAGGGGAATGTCGGGATGGGCGGAGTGAAGCTCCCGCAGAAACCGAAGCAGGTTTTCCTCGTCGACGGGCGTTTTTTTCGCCTGCCGGGAAGCCAGGAGGCCGCCGTGCAGGAGCTGGTCGACGGACAGGATTGCCGCGTCGTAGTTCTGGATGTTTTCCGCCGTCCATTTTTGCAGGGCGGCGGTATCGCCGGGGCGGAAATATTCGTCCAGCAGCTCGGCGGGAGGCAGGACGACTTCCACGCCCGTGATGCGCGCGGCGTCCTGCACGAAGCGGCCGCAGGGAGGGCGGCTGTCCAGCGGCACCAGCAGCACGCGGCGGACGATTTCCGGAGGGAGGGGAGGTACGGGGACGCCGTCGTTTTTAGGCGCGGCAAAGAAAGCCGCGCCGCAAAGCGCGGCGACGGCAAGCAAAGCGAACAAAAAACGCCGGGCGTTTCGCACCTTCGCACCTCCTTTCGACAGAAAACTTTGTGCAATCGTTTCTCCTATAGTATACTATACTCTGTCATGTAGGGAAGAGTTTTCTACTGGAATGAGGAGGAAGCAAAATATGAAAGCTGTAGTGACGCGGGTGCGCGAAGCGTCGGTGACGATCGACGGGGCGTGCTGCGGGAAGATAGGCAAAGGTTTTTTGGTATTGCTGGGCGTCGGCCCCGACGACACGGAAAAAGAGGCGGAGCGCATGGCGGATAAAGTCTGCGGTGTGCGCGTTTTCGAGGACGAGGCGGGGAAGATGAATCTCTCCCTCGACGCTGTGGGCGGAGAGTTGCTCGTCGTTTCCCAGTTCACGCTGTATGCGGACTTGAAAAGCCGTCGTCCCGGCTTCTCCAAGGCGGCGAAGCCGGAACTGGCGGAGCCGCTGTACGAGCGGTTCATGGCGTCCTGCGAGGAGAGAGGTTTTCGCGTCGAGCGGGGAAAGTTCGGCGCGGACATGCAGGTCGCGTCGGTCAACGACGGACCGGTGACGCTGGTTTTTGACACCGATATATTATGATGTATCTGTTTCCGAGGGTGGGCGATGCCCTCCCCTTTGACTTTTCGCGATGATAAACAATCGAAAACATTCTCATCAAAGTGTTGCGTTGAAAAAACATACAAAAAACCGCAGGCGCAAATTTTGCTCCTGCGGTCTTCCCTTCTGTGCTTATGCCTGCGGAACGACTTCGTTCAGTCCTTTCATCAGGCCGTCGACGTCGATGCCGTGCGCCAGCGCACCCTGCTCGATGTTCTCGAAATGCGCGGCGGCGCAGCCGAGGCAGCCCATGCCGGAATTCATGAAAACCTCGACGGTGTCGGGGTATTTCTGAACAACCTCCATGATGCTCATGTCTTTCGTAATCGTCATGCGTAAACCCTCCTTTGCTCGGAAATGTGAATGAAATTAATTACATATCATTTCTGTGTAGTATAGCACGTTTTTTTCCGCCGGGGTAGCTTTTTTTTACGAAGCGGGGTACAATAAGCGAGATTGGAGATTGGGAGGAATGATTGTGCATCGTATCACGGATTGGATTGGCACGCGAAAGAGATTCATACTGCCGCTCTTGCTGGCAGCTTTGCTCTTGACGGTTTTCTTTTCGAGACAGGAGGGCGGACGGGCCTCGGGGGTTGCGGACAGCGTCAGCGGCCCGAAGATTATCGTGCTCAATTATCATAAGGTGGACAGAATGAACCATCCGCTGTCTATCCCGCCGGCGGATTTTGAGCATCAGATGGCGTTCCTCGCCCAAAACGGCTATCATACGATTACGCCCCATGAGCTTTATATGGCATTCACCGACGGAGGGGATTTGCCGACGAATCCGGTGCTGATCACGTTTGACGACGGTTATGCCGACAATTACACGTACGCCTATCCGATTCTGAAGAAGTACGGGTTGAAGGGAACGATTTTCGTCATTACCAGCCTGCTGGATAAGAATTATCCCGGCTATCTGACTTGGGGGCAGGCGGCGGAGATGGACGCTTCCGGCGTCATTTCCATCGAGTCGCACACCGTTACGCACGGGTCCCTGACGGATCTGACCGACGAACAGATTCGCTATGAGCTGACGGAGGCAAAGCACAGTATCGAGCAGCGGCTGGGGAAGGAAGTGGAGTTTCTCGCCTATCCGACGGGCGCTTACAATCTTCATATCGCGAGCCTTGTCAGGGAGGCGGGATATAAAGGCGCGTTTACCGTCCGCAACGGAAATATGGACCGGGCCACGAATCTTTACGCCATCGAGCGCGTGCCGATTTTCCAAACCCCGGATACGTTCGCGTCGTTTTTGGAGCGGCTGAAGTTTGTGCCGCTGTTTGAGCAAATAGGGTGGAACAAGCACTGATATAATCGTTTTTACCCGCTAACAATGAAAAATAAATCTTAAGTCCCTGAAGAATGCAAAGACGTTCTTCGAGGGGCTTTTTTTCTGCGAAAAAGCGAGGGAGATAAAGGGCGTTTTGTCCTAAAAGTGTTTTCAAAGAGGCGCAAAAGGCTTGTTTTTATGGTTTTATAGAGCAAACGTTCTCTAAAATCGCTGATTTTCTGTGGGAAAAATGTAAAAAAATGATGCATAAAGTGGGGGAAAGTGGTAGAATGTGGTTGCTGAATCCTAAAAGGTGGTGAATGAAGATGCTCATGGGCGAATACGCGCATACGATCGACGCGAAGGGGCGCATTATCCTTCCGGCGGATTTTCGCGTCTCGCTTGGCGAGCACTTTTTCATCACGAAGGGGCTGGATCAATGCCTGTTCATTTTCGGCGAGAACGAGTGGACGCGCTGGGAGCAGAAGCTCCAAAGCCTGCCGATGGTCAGTCCGGAGGCGAGACGTCTGGTGCGCCATTTCTGTTCGGGAGGTCGCGAGCTTGAATGCGACCGGCAGGGACGTTTCCTCGTGCCGGGCAATCTCAGGACTTACGCGAAGCTGGAAAAGGACGTTGTGCTGACCGGCGCGTCAAACCGTGTCGAGGTTTGGAGCAAGGCCGAGTGGGAACGCTACAACGCGATGGAGGACGATTCGCCGGAGGCGTTTACCGCGTCGCTCGCAAATCTTGGGATTTGATCGATGGACGGCGCGGAGTTTCAGCACGTCAGCGTCATGCCGAAGGAGACGGTCGAAGGTCTCCTGTCCACGACGGCGGGCGTTTACGTAGATTGTACGCTGGGCGGCGCGGGGCATTCGCTCCGCATCGCTTCGCGGCTTTCTTCAGACGGCTGGCTCATCGGTATCGACCGGGATGCGGCTGCGGTGGCGGCGGCACGGGAACGGCTGAAAGACGTTGCCTGCCGGGTCAGCATTGTGCATGACAATTTCAGGAATCTCGACGCAATCCTTGGGGACCTCGGCGCCGACGCCGTGGACGGAGTGCTGTTCGATCTTGGGGTGTCCTCGTATCAGATCGACACGGCGGAGCGCGGGTTTTCCTACATGCACGATGCGCCGCTGGACATGCGCATGGACAAAAGGCAGAGGCTCACGGCGTACGATATCGTGAACACGTATTCCGAGGAAGAGCTGGAACGTATTTTCCGCGATTACGGCGAGGAACGTTGGGGAAAACGCATCGCCGCCTTCATTGCGGAAAGTCGGAAAGAAGCCCCTGTAAGGACGACGGCGGAGCTGGTGGACATCGTCTGCCGGGCTGTGCCGAAGGCCGTTCGGAGAGCTGCCGCCGGGCATCCGGCGAAGCGGGTTTTTCAGGCCGTTCGCATCGAGGCGAACGACGAGCTCTCGATTTTGGAAGCGTCCATCCGAACGGCGGTCCGTCGTCTGCGGCCGGGGGGCCGCATCGCGATTCTGACCTTCCATTCGCTGGAAGATAGGATCGCAAAAAATACGCTGCGCGATTTGGCGCGCGGCTGTATCTGTCCGCCGTCTGTTCCCGTTTGCGTCTGCGGCCACAAGCCGGAGGTGCGCCTTTTGGGGAAGGCGAGGAAGCCGGGGGCGGACGAAGTGAAGGGGAATCCGCGGGCGAAGAGTGCAAAGCTCCGTCTGGCGGAAAAAGAACCGGGGGCGAAATGAGGGTTCGGCGGCGATAGGGGACGCAGGCGTCGGAAAGAATGATTTGAGCAAGTCGAATTTGCAATCGTTCTTCAAGGAGTCTGCGGGCGCCGCCGGACAGTTTCGCAAGCAGAAGGGGGAAAAAGCAGATGCCGCAGGCAGCAAGAAAAGTGTGGACGGAGGAGACGGAAGAGCAACAGGTCGTCGTCCGTCGACACAATAGGCGGCGTCCGGCGCTTGCCGTACGCGCCCATGTGAATACGGAACTTCGGTTCAAGGCGCTCATGCTGTTTTTGCTTTTTGCAATTACCGCGACGGTGACTTTGATACGGAGCGAGGAAAGCGCCATGCGAGGCTATGAGCTGGTGCAGCTTAGGCAGGAAGCGTTGCAGCTGGAACGGGAAAATAAGAATATCGAGCTGAAAATCGCGGAAATGAAGGCGCCGCAACGCATCAAGGATCGGGCGCTCAATGAACTCGGCATGGTGATACCGAAGGAATTTTACTTCGCCGCGGAAGGCAATAAATGACAGGGGATAAAAAGCGTTGCGGGGGCAGCGCTTTTTATTTTTTATAGAATAAAAAATATGTTCGCTGTAAAAAATCGCAATAAGCCGTATAATACAATTTTATAGTTACAAATTTTTTGGGAGGAAACGGCATGAGAAAAAAGATCGGAAAGTTGGCGGCGCTGGTTCCCGGCGCGGAGGTGCTTGGCGACGCCAATACGTTTATTACCGATATTGTGCAGGATTCGCGGCAGGCGACGAAGGGCGCGATGTTTGTCTGCGTCGCGGGGGAACATGTCGACGGGCATAAGTTTATCCCCGACGTCAAAGCGAAAGGCGCCGCGGCCATCATCACGGAGCGCGACGTCCAGCCGCCGCAGGGGCTTGCGGTGCTCAAAGTGCCGAATCTTGACGAGGCGCTGCAGGTTATCGTGCCGTACTTTTTCGATATTCCCTCTCAGCGGCTGCGGCTGATCGGTATTACGGGGACGAACGGCAAGACGACGACGAGCTTTTTGCTGCGCTCGATTCTGCGGCATGCGGGCCATAAAGTCGGCCTGATCGGCACGATCCAGACGATGATCGAAGAGGAACGGCTTCCGAGCCAGAACACGACGCCGAATATCGTCGATCTCCAAAGGCTTTTGGCGCGCATGGTCGAAGAAGGCGTCGAGTACGTCGTGATGGAGGTCTCGTCCCACGCGCTGGCGCAAAACCGCGTAGCGGGCTGCGAGTTCGACACGGCGGTGTTCACGAATTTCACACAGGACCATCTCGACTACCATAAGACGATGGAGAATTATCTCGCCGCGAAAGCGAAGCTTTTCGAGGGTCTCGGCGGGCCGGGCATCAAGCCGGACAAGACGGCGGTGGTGAACCTCGACGACGAGCAGGCGCAATATATTTTGGAACGCTCCCAGTGCGAGCATCTTACCTACGCGCTGGGCGACGAGTCGGCGGATATTCGCGCGGTGGATATTAAGCTGGGGCCGTTGGGTTCGGAGTTCACCATCCAGGGCGGATTCGGCCGTCTGCCGGTCCGGACGCATATCGCGGGCTTGTTCAATATTTATAACGTGCTCTCTGCGACTTGCGCGGCAGCGGCGGAGAAGGTGCCGTACTCGGTAATCGGGGAAGCGGTTTCGGAGTTCCGCGGCGTGCCGGGACGTTTTGAGACGGTGGACGCGGGGCAGCTTTTCAACGTGGTGGTGGATTACGCGCATACGCCGGACGGGCTGGAAAACATCCTGCACACGGCCCGGGACATCACGGAGAACCGCATCATCACGGTGTTCGGCTGCGGCGGCGACCGCGACCGCGGAAAACGACCGGAGATGGGCAGAGTGGCAGCTTCGTTTGCCGATCTGGCGGTGGTCACGAGCGACAATCCGCGCTCGGAGGACAGCCTGCGCATCATCGACGACATTCTTGCGGGAATGGAAGACAGCAAAACGCCGGTGTTTCTGCAGCCTGACCGGCACGCGGCCATTGCCTTTGCCCTGCAAAAGGCGCAGCACGGCGACATTGTGCTGCTGGCCGGCAAAGGCCATGAGACGACCCAGATCCTTCAAAATAAAACCCTTGTGTTCAATGAGCGCGAGATTGTGAAAAATCAACTGAAAGGGATGTTTTAATTGAACCTGTATTTTGCCATTCTCATCTGCGCTGCCGTCGCCTTTGGTGCCACGGCGCTGTTGGGCTTTGTGCTGATCCCGGCGCTGCATAAGCTGAAATTCGGCCAGAACATTCTGGCCGACATTGGTACGCGCTGGCACGCGACAAAACAAGGCACACCGACTATGGGCGGCGTGATGTTCATCCTTGGCAGTCTGCTTGCGCTGCTTGTTGCGCTGCTGGTGTGCAAGCTGACGCATTTTCCCGTGTTCAGCGAGATCACGTTCACTGCCAATCAGGAGCGCACCAAGCTGTTTGCGGGAATCCTGCTTGCGGTTTGCCTGGGACATGTGGGCTTTGCAGACGATTATATCAAGGTGGCCAAAAAGCGCAACCTCGGTCTGACGGAGATGCAGAAAACTGTGCCGCAGGCCATGGTGATCGTGGCATATCTGACCTCGCTTCTGCTTTCGGGCAACAAATCCATGCTCATTCCGCTGTTTGGCCGCGTGAGCCTGGACAGTGTGCCGGGCCTGATCTTTTT
>JAEERZ010000273.1 GCA_016286075.1 Selenomonadaceae bacterium | reverse complement strand
GCCATCAAGAGCGGCATCGCGCCCGTCCCCGTGCCGAGATCCAGCACACGGCAGTTTTTCCCGTAGCGCGGGAAATGCGCGAGCAGTACCGCGTCCATGGCGAAGCGAAAGCCGTCCTCACGCTGGATGATTCGCCTCCCTAAATGGTCCAGCGAATCGACGCGCTCATTCCTCCTGAGGCGGACGCCCTTCATGATGTCCTTCCTGCGGCTTTGCCGAATTCCTATGCGGACGGGGTCTCCCATCCTCGCGTCGCGACGAACGGTCATGAGAAGCATGCCTGCCTCCTCTGGCGTCCTTGTGCGGGCGACCGCCCTTTTCGAAGCGGTCTCCACGGCGTTTCGGCAAACCTTCGTTTTCCGCGCGGGCGCCTTTCTTCCTGCGTTCGCCGTCGCCCCGACCTGAACGTTCCTTCCGTTCCTCGCGTCCATGTCCGTTTCGCTTATAAGGACGCTCCCCGGACGGTTCTCCGGTTTCGTTCTGCAGCATCGCTATCGCCGCCAGTGCCGCGACGTCCGACAAGTCCTCCTCCTGCTCGACGATATCTTCCCACGATGCCACGATGGTACGGCTGTCGTCCAAAAGAATCGTCGCCGAACGCCGCTGGGCATTGATGGAAATGACCTTGCCGTCGCCTTCCATAGTAGCCACCCGGCTGCCGGGATGGGGCGACTGTGCCTTTCGGAGCGCCGACTGTTCGCGACGGCGTTCGCAATAAACGTCGTTTTCATATTTCAGGCAGCACATCAGCCGCCCGCAAATGCCCGAAATTTTCGTCGGATTCAGCGAAAGATTCTGTTCCTTCGCCATGCGGATGGACACCGGCACGAAATCGCCGAGGAACGTGGCGCAGCAAAGGGGCCGCCCGCAGCAGCCGATACCGCCGAGCATCTTCGCCTCGTCGCGCACGCCGATCTGCCTGAGCTCGATCCGCGTGCGGAACACCGCCGCGAGATCTTTTACCAATTCGCGGAAATCAATCCGTCCGTCCGCCGTGAAATAAAAAATGATCTTGCTGACGTCGAAGGTGTACTCGACGCCGACTAATTTCATCGGAAGCTCCCGCGCCGCGATTTTTTCCTCGCAGATTCGGAACGCCTCCTTCTCCTTCGCACGATTCTCCGCCACCTGGGCGCGGTCCTCGTCCGTCGCCTTGCGCTCCACCGATTTCAGCGGAAGCGTCACCTCCGCGTCCTCGACCTCGCGCGGCCCGAGAGCCACATGGCCGAACTCCGTGCCCCGCGCCGTCTCGACGATTACGTCGTCGCCCTGGGCGATCTCCATGGCGCCCGCGCCGAAATAATAAATCTTGCCCGCCTGCTTGAAACGGACGCCGATGACTGTCTGCATTCCATCCTCCTAAACTATTTCCCCGTCCTCAATAAAAAAGACTCTATCGCCAAGCGCGTCACCGCGTTCGAGGTCTCAATCCGCCGCGCGGCTTCTGCCGCTTCCCGGGCCGCCAAAAATGCCTTCCGCTCCGAAATCTTTCCCGGCAACGCGAAGAGCCGCTCCTCGAGATCGGCGTTCAAAAGCGCGCCGCTTCCTCCGTATATGGCCAAGAGGTCGCGCAATAGCATCCGAAAATAACGGAGCCATTCCGAAAGCCGCTCCCGATCCATCGCACCGAGCTGCTCTCCCAAGGAAAAAACATCCTCCGGCGTCATCTGCGGCAAACGTTCCAGCGTCTCCATCGCGTCCTCACGAAGCGAAAGCGCATCTTCTTCGAAAAGCCGGAGCGCCCGCCCCGCGCTTCCCTCAGAAAGCGCGATCAGCGGCTTCAAAAGTTCCTCCGAAACGCCATGCTCCGTCAGCACCTGCGCCATCGCCTCATCGTTCAACGGCGCAAAACGGACGCCCGTGCATCGGGATACGATTGTCGGCAAAAGCGACTGACGCGCGCCCGTCACTAAAAAAAACACCGTATCGCCCGGCGGCTCCTCCAGCGTCTTCAACAGAGCGTTCGCCGCCGCGTCGTTCATCGTCTCGACGTCGTCCAACAGAACCGTCCGCCGCGCCGAAAGGCGGGGCCGTCGGGCTGCCTCGGCGCGAAGCTCCCGAATTTGTTCAATCTTAATGCTGCGCGCCGCCTTGCCGGCCTTCTCCGGAAGCACCGCATAAAAGTCCGGATGCGTTCCAGCCGCCAGCGCTCTGCAGCTTTCACACACGCCGCAAGCCAAACCGTCTTTCGGGCTTTTACAGAGCAACGCCGCCGCCGTCGCAGCAGCCAGCATCCGTTTTCCTATCCCCCTCGGCCCGGAAAAAAGCAACGCATGGGGAACGCGCCCTTCACGAAGCAAGGTTTGAAGCCGTTCCTTCGTTTCCTCATGCCCCGCCACTGCGCTCCATTCCACCGGAGCCGTCGCCGACGCAAATTCTTCCGCCATCAGCTGTACAAATCTACGAGCATTCCCCGGATCGCGTCCTGGCTCGCTACAATATCAAGCTGATCCGACTGTCCGAGGCGGATATGCTCGGCCATCTTCTCCAGTTCGTCGTCAATGCTCCGTACCGTCGTATAGACCTTTTGCCGCCCCATGCGGTCCCAGCCCGCCGAAGTGTGCAGCTCGTACATGTGCGAAACCGCCTCGTTGACGAACTCCTGCACAAGCCCCCGATAAGCGCGCAGTTCTTCATAAGTCGGCGTCTTCGTCAGCCTTGCGCCCTGCTCGTCGATTTTTTTCAGAAGCGCTTCCAGCTGCTCCCGCGTCAGGTTGCCCTGTTGGTCGTTCAACTCCGCCGAAAACGACGTATCCGCTTCCGAAATATGCTTACCAAGCGCCTGTACCGTCGACGAGAGGGACTGCTGCCGCTGCGACGATATTTTTCCTATTTCCATTCCTCTTCCCCCGCTTCCGAAGGCTTCATTCTGCCCGCCTAAATCCGCCAAGACTTCGTTGTCGTCACTCGGCGCAGTACCGCTGCGCCTTCCTC
>JAEERZ010000272.1 GCA_016286075.1 Selenomonadaceae bacterium | reverse complement strand
GAAATCATCCTCTCCGTTCTTGTGAAAAATGCAAACGCCGGAATTTCCCTGCAATTTATGAATTTCTATTCCATACCCAAATTTCTGTGGTAGGATTTTCCAACTTTCCTACTTTCTTACTTTCCTACTTTCCTACTCCAAAAATTTCATTTGCGTAAACGAGCGTCGCTGAACCGCATATTTACTACCGGACATAAAAAAACCGGAGGCCGCAGTGAACGGTCTCCGGAAAAATTCGTCTGTCTTTAGGAACGCCGAGGGAGCGGCCTTCCTTTATGCCCCCGCGCCGCAATTCGGCCCCTCATTCCTGTTCCTGTGAAATCCCGTGCAGCAAGCCTTCCAACAGCCGCCACGTCTTCGGAATCGACGCAAGATAAAGCGTCTCGCCGGGAGAATGGACGTTCACGACGTCGGGACCGATGCTGACGATGTCGAGCCGGGGATTCATCATGGAAAATTCGCCGCATTCCAATCCCGCGTGGACCGCTTCCACTTTGATGTCCTTTCCGTTCAGCTCCCGATAGACCTGTTTGGTCAAAGCGAGCAACTTACTGTCCGGATTGAAAGGCCACGGGTCCGAAATCCTGACTTCCTTCCACGCGAAGCCGCAGCTTTCCGCCACTCCAATCTGCTGCTTCTTGATTGTTTCGAGCAGCTCGCCGCGGGAGCTGCGGACATAAGTGGCGGCGTACAGCCCCTTTTCAGGCGACAGGGAAAAGACGCCAAGGTTGGAGGAGCTTTCCACAAGGCCCTCGTAATCTTTGGACATTGTGTAAACGCCGTTTATGATCTCCTCCGCGAACTTCCTCGCCCGCCGTACGTCCTCCTTTGCGACGACAGCCTTGGGCAGCGCGCAGTCCGCCATGGAAAGGGTCAGACCGTTTTCGACGCCGGCATATTGCTTGTGTAAAGAAGCATTCATGGCCGACACATAGGCCCGGAACTTCTCCCGGTCTTTTTTCGCGAAGGCCACGGTGATGTCCGCCTTGGTGGGAATCGCGTTATTTGCCGAACCGCCGGATATGGACGCGACTTCATAGGAAACGCCGGCGGCAGTCAGCGCGTCTCCGAGCTCTCGGATGGCGTTCAGGCGTCCCTTTCCGATATCCATGCCCGAATGCCCCCCTGTAAGGCCGGACAAGGTAATCACCGCCGCCGCGTCTCCTTCCGGCGCATGGGACTTCACGTCGGAGGTCACGATCACATTCGCGCCCGCCGCCGAGCTGACCGTTACGATATCCGATTCCTCGCTGTCGATGTTTATCAGATAAGCGGCGTCCTGTACATATTTTTTGTCTAAATGCTGAACGCCGTACATCGTCGTCTCTTCGGTAACGGTGATGATGACGCGAATCGGTCCGTGGGCCATACGCCCCTGCGCCACCGCCATGATGATAGCGACGCCCGCGCCGTCGTCCGCGCCCAATGACGTGCCGTCCGCCGTCAGCGTTCCCGCGACGTCGTCGCGGATAACCGTAATCGGATCGTTTTGAGGATCATATTGTTTGCCGTCCACTCCGACGCAAACCATGTCCATGTGTCCCTGCAATACGCAAAGCGGAAGCGACTCCATGCCCTCGGTGGCCGGCACGTCGAAGATGATGTTCAACGCCTCGTCCTGCACGGGGTCAAAACCCTGTTCCCGTGCCCAGTTCAAGAGAAACGGGCTGATTTTCTCCATGTAACCCGAAGGACGCGGCACCTTCGTCAAGAGCATGAAATTGTCCGTTACCGCCTCAATAATTTGCCGATCTTCTGCGGAAATACGGTTTACGAACAAATCCCCACCGATGGGAGCATCCGCGCCCGCAGCCTCCGCATTGGCGGCGTACCCGTACGCCGCGCCAAAGGAACACTGGGCGCAAAGGACGGACGCGGCCAAAAGGCGCGCCATTTTTCTTTTCATGACGATCCCTCCAAACAAAAATCTTAAGGAACCACTGAACAAATGCCACCGTGACCCATATCTTTGTATATTATAGCATACTCATTCCGCATTTCATTTCTTGTCAGTATTACTTTCCATGTCTTTGTTAACACCAATCAACCAAAAACCAACATCCAAGAGCTTCATTTGCGGATATAAAAGGTCGTAAGCCTTTAGCTGTTTTCTTGTCGCTTCCAGTTTGACATGATTGCGTTTATAAAAGTCTACCAGTCCAAGCAGAGACTTGATACTGTAATTTCCTGTTGTCACATGTTGGCTTTTAATTCCATCTACAAAATATCTGTCATAGGCTGGAACGCAGCCGAGTGTCCCCATCAGAATCTTTGTGATTAACGTCGTTGACAACCCATACTTGAGATGAGGGCCTTTCGTGCCCCTACGAATTCCATCATAATGATTTTCTATGGCGATTTCCAGTTTCTTTAGAAGTTCTTGGACTTCTTGCCTTTCCAATGCAACGCACTCAATCCCGAAGAGACAGTCATATTGTGGCTCTAAAATTTCCTCGACAATCGGGATATGGATCCGATAGTCTTTTTGCAGCAGGAAGGATGACCCTCTATACATCCCCCAACTGGCAAGATAAAACGCCAGCTGTAGACTCAGATAATCGGAATTGGGAGATTTCTGATGTCTTGCATCATGGAAGTTTTTATAGCAATGTTCCCATGAGCGATGACGCCCATTCGGGTCTGACCGCCAAGTTTCATAAGCGGCGGTAACGGTATTAACCAGCAAGTCGATTGTATCCATGTAATAACAACTCCAAATCGTCTTAAGCATAAAATCTTCAAAGCGAATGCCGTCACCAAATATAGCCTAAATATCCTTAATACCTTTCGTTTTCCTTATTCCGCTGTATGTCTTCCATTCTGACTCTTTTTTTAATCATCTTACCATTTTTTCTTTTTATATCTCAGGCTCTTTGCCGCTGATTTTGCATTTACCATGGACAACGTAACTATGTAACGGCTCAGGTTTCGCCT
>JAEERZ010000271.1 GCA_016286075.1 Selenomonadaceae bacterium | reverse complement strand
GCAGAAGCTCGGCGCGTTGAAGGACGCGGCGAAAACCCTGCAAGGCAAGCTGCCGGGAAAACAGAAGCGCGAATGTAAGCATCAGCTGAAGCAAATGGAACGCCTCGCCGAAGCCGATATGCTTGCCCTCGACCTGTTGGAAGCAATACGCACGGGCGACGAAAAGCGCGTGAAAAAGCTGACGGCAAAGCTCGAAAAGAAAACAAATAAAATTACGGCCAACGAAGCAAAGGCAAAAATCTCCGAAACGGTCTGCCGTACGTTCCTGGAGAAAACGCTGCAGTACGCGGGGGCAAAGAAGTAAGCACGAAAAAAGCTGCCCATGAAGGAAAAACTTTCATGGACAGCTTTTTTTTCAGTGGCTGTCTACCGGTTTGTTCGTTTGTTCGTTAGGTATTCGATATAGGCGCTTTTGCAATCATAGTAGGCGCGCCCGATGGGGATGACCTTGCCGTCGTCCATGATGAACCCGTTCTTGTCCATTGCCCGTATGCAGGACAGGCGCACGGCAAAGCTGCTGTGGGTGCGGACAATCTCGTCCGGGGGCAGGAGCTCCAACAGTTTTTTGAGCTGGGCATTTGTCTCGATTACCCGGTCGCTGTGGATACAACATACCTTATTGACAATCTCGATGTATCGTATGGAACGGATGGGAATCAGCACCGGATGGTAACCGCTCATCACTTCGATCATCGGCTCTTCTGTCTTTTGCGTGTGTTTCCAGATCCGGTCAAAAACCTTCGCGATATCTTCGGCGGCGGCGGGGTTGAGCAAGTAATGCAGCGCGCGCACTTCGAAGCCGGAAACCGCGAACTCAGGGCTCATGCTGACGAAGACAAATTCCACTTCCTCGTCCTGACGCCGCACCGCGCGGGCGAAATCGATGCCCAGCCCGTTGCCGATATAGTTGTCGAAAAAAATCAGTTCGTACTTGCCGGGCTGGAAAACTTTCATCAAATCGCTTCCGGACGAAAAAGCGCTGACCTCCATGTCCATATTGCGCGTCTCGGCGTATGTTTCGAGGACGTCCCGCAGATGTCCAAGATCCTTTGGGTCGTCGTCCACGATTGCGACTCGCAAGGTGCTCACCCTTTCATTTTTATTGTACTTTGTAGTATAATATATCATAGGATTTTTATAAAGAAAAGTATGAAGGGATGCATATGGTTCTCGCTGTGGGAATGGCGACCGGTCTTACGCTGATTCAGACCATCGGCGCTTATCTCCGTTATCTTCCTTTTGAGGACAAGCTCACGATGGAGGAGCGGACCCGCCTCTGGAAATATATATTGCTCTGGATGCCGGTTGCTTTCACGATCGACGTCGCGTATTTCTGTTACGCAGGCGTCGACGTCTTCACATACAAGAATGTCCACTATTTCGGCTGGATCCCGTTTTTTACGTTTTCTCTCATCGTCATCCGGAACGAGGGCATGCGCCATCTTTTCGTGGCGGGGATGCAGGCCATCTGGTTCATGCTGCTGCAAACGATGAGCGGCACATTGATCCTGACGATCATGCCGCCGTTTTACGGTACGGGCGTCAACCGCCTGCCGGTGCAGACCGCGTTCTATATCTTCTTTTTCCTTGTGCTGCTGCCGGTGGAACAGCGGGTTTTCCGGAAACTGCTGCCGTCGCATATGTTTACCGGCAACAAGCTGGCGGGGTGGAGCTTCGCGCTGCTGCCGCTGGGACTTTGCGCAGCGCCGCTGATTACGCTGATCGAGCGGCCTCTGATGTATACCTGGACGGACAGGATTGCGCGGTTCTTCCTTTTGCTTTGGGGCTTCCTCCTTTACCAGTATTCGCTGTATGCCGGAAGGCGCTCGGCGAAGATACGGGAAGATGAGCATACGAACGAGCTGCTGGCGCAGCAGATCAACGCTATGGAGGCGTACATGCGCCTGCTTCAGTCCCGTGAGGAAGACGTGCGGCGCGCGCGCCACGACCTCCGTCATTTCAATCGGCTTTTGGTGACGTTGATCCAATCGGGGGAAATCGACAGGGCACTCGACCTGATCGAGGTACAGGATCGCGATCTGCTGAAGAAGCCGATTGCCGCGTATTGCCAAAGTCCGATCGTGAACGCGGCGCTGACGGTTTACATCCAGCTTGCGAACCAAGACAAGATCCCGATTTCCTGCAACGTGAACATCGACAACCCGGAGCGTCCGACAGCGGGGGACAACGACCTTTCGATCCTGCTGTCCAACGTCATAGAGAACGCGGTCATCGCCAGCCGCAAGCAGCCCGAAGGGCAAAGAGAAATCGGCGTCTCGCTGGTCTACGACTCGCTGCAGTACGCGCTTGTCGTGAAAAACCGTTGCGACACGCCGATCCGGTTCGGAAGCGACGGCCTGCCGACGGCAACGGAACGCGGCCACGGCATAGGCATGATCTCCCTGCGGAACTTCAGCAAGAAATACGACGCGGAAGTGTTCTTCGAGCAAAGGGAAGGATGGGCGCGGCTTCTGATGTACTGGAGCGGGAATTAGCCCTCCCGCAACCTGTCTATTGTCTTCTTCACCGCATCCGGCGAGATGCACCTTGTGCACTCGAACTCCCGGTCGGTGTTCCTGTGGTGCGGGCAGGAGCCGAAATCGTCGTAGTTGTGCTCGTTGCGCTGGTCGTTGGCGCAGCTGTGGCAGGTGTGGAACTGCTGGACGCGGTACGGCGTCCGGAACTCCGTGCCCGGCGCGGTGAAGCCCACGATCATGATGACGGGCACGCCCGTGCCCCACGCCATCCATGACAGCCCGCTGGCCAGCCCGATGAAAAAATCCGCGCCGGAAATCAAATCGACGCGCGTCTGCAAGGGGAAATCGCCGGTGAAATCCTCCGCGCCATAGGGAATCGCATTGCCATAGACGCCGTTGGTCGTCACCCGCTCCCTGTCCACGCAGAGCACCCGATATCCGAGCTCCTTCAGGTACGCGACGACGTCC
>JAEERZ010000270.1 GCA_016286075.1 Selenomonadaceae bacterium | reverse complement strand
CGCAGAAAGTCGCCATTCGCGCCTATCAGCTCAAAGTCACCCTCCGGGGCATGAAACCCGCCGTCTGGCGGCGCTGCTTCGTGCCGGAAGATATGACCTTTCAGAACCTCGCGGATATCCTGATTCTCGTCATGGGTTGGAACGGCAGCCATCTTTCCGCCTTCGAGATGCCGAAGAGCGGCCTCAACATCATGGCCAACCCATGGTCCGACGACGAGGAGCAGTTCGGCGAGCGCAACGGCAAGAAAGTCAAATTGGCCGAGCTTCTCCCCGATGAGAAAAAATTCATCTTCGTCTACGATATGGGCGACAACTGGGAGCATGAGGTCGTAGTAGAAAACGTCCGGGAGGATTATCCCTCGCTCCAGCCCGCCGTGCTCGCTTACGAGGGCGACTGCCCGCCGGACGACAGCGGCGGCGTCTGGGGCTATATGGATCTGCTGAAATCCGGCGACCAGAACGCCAAAGACTGGCTGGCGGCATGCTCCGTCGCTTACGATATGGGCAAAGTAAACGAAAAGCTGCAAAAATTCAAGCTCAAAAAGGGAAAATAAGAAATGAAAAAGCACGCTTCGTCGCCAATCACGATGAAGCGTGCTTTTCTATGCCCTTTTACGCCAGCACTTTCGCCATGCGGATATATTCCGGATCGAGCTGCTTTTTCTTATTCACGGCGTCGTAGAGGTTGACGTTGACGATGCGGCCGTGGCGAATGCCGTAGACGACGTTGGAGACGCCGGAAAGCAGCGCCAGCGTCGCCTGCTCGCCGAGGGCGCTGGCATAGACGCGATCCGCGACCGTCGGCGAGCCGCCGCGCTGGATATGGCCCAGCACCGAAGCCCGCGTATCGATGCCCGTCTTTTCCTCCAATTTGATGCCTATATCTATGGCGCTGCCCGCGCCCTCCGCCACGACGATCAGCACGTACCGCTTTTGGTTCTCGTCGTACATGGCGCGGATTTCCGTCGCAATCTGGTTGAGGTCGTAAAGTTCCTCCGGCACGAGAATATACTCCGCGCCGCCGGACATGCCCGTAATCAGCGCCAGCCAGCCGGAATGCCGCCCCATGACCTCAAGGACCGCGATGCGGCGATGAGCCGAAGCCGTGTCCCGCAGCTTGTTGATGGCGTCGATGATCGTGTTCGCCGCCGTATCCGAGCCGATGGTATAGTCCATGCCCCAAATGTCGTTGTCGATGGTGCCCGGCAATCCCACGATCGCGATGCTCTGCTCCTCCGCAAGACGCTGCGCGCCCCGCAGGCTGCCGTCGCCGCCGATGACGATGACTCCCTCGATGCCTCGCTCCCGAAGGTTCTCCGCCGCCTTGGCGCGGCCCTCCGTCGTGGTGAATTCCTGCGACCGCGCCGTGCCGAGGATAGTGCCGCCGCGCTGGATGATGTCGCTGACGCTGCGCCGGTTCATCTCGACCATATCGTTTTCCAAAAGGCCCTTGTAGCCGTTGTAAACGCCGAAAACCTTCGCTCCGTTCAGGACCGCCGTCCGCACCACCGCCCGCGTCGCCGCGTTCATGCCGGGGCTGTCGCCGCCGGAGGTCATTACCGCAATCGTCTTCCGCATACGTTTTCCCCCTTGCACAAAATACTGTTATGAAATACTTCGCGAAATCTCCGAAAAATCCTTCCCCCGCAAAAATTTTACCCGTAATTTGACGGCGGCAAAGCGCAGGATATATAATAATGGGAACAACAACTACTCACAAAGGAGAGTCACCATGGACGAACTCGCATTGAAATACGGCTGCAATCCGAACCAGAAACCGGCCCGCGTCTTTATGGAGGACGGCGCGCTGCCCTTCAAAGTTTTGAACGGCAAGCCCGGCTACATCAATCTCCTCGACGCGCTGAACAGCTGGCAGCTCGTTTCCGAGCTGAAGGAGGCCACCGGCCTTCCCGCCGCCGCTTCCTTCAAGCACGTCAGCCCCGCCGGGGCAGCCGTCGCCGTGCCGCTTTCCTCGACGCTGGAAAAAGTCTACTTCGTCGAAGGCATCGAGCTTTCCCCCATCGCCGCCGCCTATGTCCGCGCGCGGGGCGCCGACCGCATGTCCTCATACGGCGACTTCGTCGCGTTGTCCGACGAATGCGACGCGCAGACCGCAGCGTTCCTGAAACGCGAGGTTTCCGACGGCGTCATCGCCCCGTCCTATAGCGACGAGGCCCTTTCCCTCCTGAAGGAAAAACGCAAAGGCACCTATCTCGTCCTGCAAATGGATCCGGCGTATCAACCCGCGCCGATCGAGAGGAAACAAGTCTTCGGCGTATGGTTCGAGCAGCAGCGGAACGACGTGAAAATCACCGAGGACTGCCTGAAGGACATCCCGACGAAAGCGAAAAACATCCCCTCAGACGCGCGCCGCGATCTCCTGCTTGCGCTGATTACCCTGAAATACACCCAGTCCAATTCCGTCTGCTACGCGAAGGACGGACAGGCCGTCGGCATCGGCGCCGGCCAGCAGTCCCGCGTCCACTGCACGCGCCTCGCGGGCAACAAGGCGGACAACTGGTTCCTGCGTCAATGCCCCGCCGTACTGCAGCTCCCGTTCCGTGACGACGTAAGCCGCCCCGACCGGGACAACGCCATCGACGTCTATGTGACCGGCGCGGGCGACGAACTGCTGAAAGACGGCGAATGGCAGCGGCTCTTCACCAGGAAGCCGGACTTCTTCTCTTCGGAACAAAAAGCCGCGTGGTTCTCCAGGATGAAAGGATTCTCCCTCGCTTCCGACGCGTTCTTCCCCTTCGGCGACAACATCGAGCGCGCCGCCCGCAGCGGCGTTTCCTACATCGCCCAGTCCGGAGGATCGATACGAGATGACAACGTCATCGAGACATGCGATAAATATGGGATCGCCATGGCGATGACCCATATCCGGCTGTTCCATCATTAAGCGAATTTTATTTGGTTTGTGTTCCTTTTGCGACAGGTTGCGACAATGGCTTGTACGATTACACATATTCATCGTAAA
>JAEERZ010000269.1 GCA_016286075.1 Selenomonadaceae bacterium | reverse complement strand
GCCGGTGAATACCAATGGGTGGCGGAGTTCACGAACCGGCTCGTATTCGCCGATCCGAAAAACGAGGCGGCGCGGAATCTTTGCGCGGACGCGCTGGAGCAGCTCGCCTATCAGGCGGAGTCCGGTCCGTGGCGCAACTGCTACCTGACGGCGGTGATGGAACTCCGAGAGGGCAACCAGATGCCCACCGGCAAATCCGCCCATTCCTTCGGCGGCGATTTGCTGCAAAACCTGACGCCGGAAATGGTCTTTGACTTCATGGGCGTCCGGCTGGACCGCGACGCGCTGAAGGACGAAGCCTTCACCGTCCGCTTCGACCTGACGGACACGAAGGAAAGCTGCACGGCTTATATGCGTTACGGTGCGCTGCTTCACGCCAAGGGCGGAAAGGAAGCCGACGTCGAGATCAAATGCTCGTCGAAGGCGCTGCTGCTGCTCGCCTCCGGCGATGGGGAAAAGTTCAGGCAGATCGCGGAGATCAAGGGAGCAACCGAGAAATTCGGGAAAATCCTGGAGGCGCTGCACAGGTTCCAAGGCGGCGCGGTAGGGAGCTTCAACATCATCGAGCCGTAAAAACATAGAAAACGGGAATGCCGCAGGGAGATGATTTCTTCTTGCGGCATCCCTTTTTGTAACTGCGAAATATTCTGTCAAACCTTACAGTGCTTGTCTTTCATGGAATTTCTTCGGGGTTGCTTCTACTATGAAAAAATTTGGAGTAAAAAATTTTGACTCCAAATTTTTTTATGCGACGGCTTCATTTTTATGTCGCATACAAGTTTTTTCTGTTATAATAGTTATATTTGAATGATATCATATTATTCTTGATGCTATTCTTCCGAGGGGGAGTTTATCTTGCCGAAGTTTTTTATTCGTCGTCCGATATTCGCCATCGTCATCGCGATCGCGATGGTCATCATCGGCGTGCTGGCGGGGCTTTCGCTGCCCGTCGCCCAATATCCGAAAATCTCGCCGCCGACGGTCAGCGTCTCGGCCAGCTATGTCGGTGCGAATGCCGCCGTCGTCAACGAGACGGTGGCGCAGGTCATCGAGCAGCAGGTCAACGGCACCGAGGGCATGGACTACATGTCGTCGAACTCCGACGACACGGGGCGCTATCGTCTGTCCGTGGTCTTCGGCCTCGACTCCGACGCGGACATGGACACGGTCAAGACGCAGAACAACGTCTCCATCTCGTCCCACAGCCTGCCGAACGAGGTCACGGCCTTCGGCGTGACGACGAAGAAGGCGTCGCCGGACATGGCGCTGGCAGGCTCGCTGTACTCGCCCAACGGCACCTATACGCGGCAGTTCATGAAGAACTACGCCGACATCTATATCATCGACAAGATCAAGCGTGTGCCGGGCGTCGGCGATATCAGCATCTTCGGTCCAGACTACGCGATGCGCCTTTGGCTGAACCCGGACAAGATGGCGGAGCTTGGGATTTCCATTGCCGACGTCACCAGCGCCATCAGGAGCCAGAACGTGCAGGCCCCGGCGGGCACCATCGGCATGCAGCCCGCGCCGGCTTCACTGGAAAAACAGTACACGGGCCGCGTGGCGGGACGCCTCGTCACCGACGAGGACTTCGCCAACATCATCGTGCGTTCCGACGCCAACGGTTCCTTCGTCCGCATGAAGGATATCGCGCGCATCGAGACGGGGGCGCGCCGCGTCGCCGTCGAGGCCATGTCCAACGGACACGTCGGCATCGGCTTCGGCATCCAGCTCACCAGCGACGCCAACGCCATGGACACGGTACGCGGGGTGCAGGAAGTCATCCGCGAAGCGGAGAAGGACTTCCCGCCCGACCTGAAATACATGGAAATCGTGGACAGCACGAGATATATCCGCGCGTCGATCCATGAGGTCGCCGAGACCTTCATCGAAGCGCTGATCCTCGTCACGCTGATCCTGTATCTGTTCCTGCAAAACTGGCGGGCGACGCTGGTTCCGGCGCTGGCCATCCCCGTGTCGCTGATCGCGACCTTCGGCGCGTTCGTCGTGCTGGGATTCTCCATCAACACGCTGACGCTCTTCGCGATGGTGCTGGCCATCGGCCTCGTCGTCGACGACGCCATCGTCGTCATCGAGAACGTCGAGCGCAACATGGTGGAAAAAGATCTCCCCGCAGACAAGGCGACGGAGATTGCCATGGACGAGGTGCAGGGGCCGGTCATCGCCACGACCTTCGTGCTGGCGGCAGTCTTCGTGCCGGTGGCGTTCCTCGGCGGCATGATGGGCGTCCTCTACAAGCAGTTCGCGCTGACCATCACGGTCTCCGTGGCGTTCTCCACCTTCGTGGCGCTGACCCTTTCCCCAGCGCTCTGCGCGCTCCTGCTGAAGCCCCATGAGACGGGATCGCAGGCCAGCTTCTTCGCCGGCTTCTTCACGAAATTCAACGACTGGTTCGAGCGCACGACGGGAAGCTACGTCGACAAGGTGCGCTGGCTGATCTCGCGGCTGCGGCTGGCGGCGATCGCGCTGCTCGTCATCACCGTGCTGATGGGCCTCCTGTATAAAGTCGTGCCCTCCACGTTCATCCCGCAGGAGGACCAGGGCTTCTATATCGTGTCCATAACCCTTCCCGAAGGCACCTCGCTGAACCGCACGCTGGAAACGACCCAGCGCCTCGCGGCGCAGATCAAGGAGTCTCCCGGCGTGGAAAACGTCATGAACATTACCGGCCTCGACATCCTGTCCAACGGCGCGAAGCCCAACACGGGCACCATGTTCGTCGGGATGCACGAATGGTCCATGCGCGAGACGCTGGAAACGTCCCTGAACGCCGCCATCGGCAGGACCTTCGGTCTCGGACAGGCCGTGACGCCGGAAGCCTTCGTCATCGCCTTCAACCCGCCGTCGCTTCCCGGTCTCGGCGCCGTCGGCGGCTTCAATATGCAGCTTCTTGATATGTCCGGTCATACGGACACGGAGCTGGACGAGATCACGAAGCGCGTCGTCGCGGCGGCGAACCAGCGGCCGGAGCTGATGGGCGTCTATTCCACC
>JAEERZ010000268.1 GCA_016286075.1 Selenomonadaceae bacterium | reverse complement strand
ATCATGGGCCGTATCGCGGCGCAGCTCTCCGATATCGTGATTACGACTTCGGACAATCCGCGTACGGAGGATCCGGAAGCGATTCTCGCCGAGGTCGAGGCCGGGGTCGCGGAGGTCATCGGGAAAAAGACGCATGAAAAAGTAACGGATCGCCGTGAAGCGATTTATTTGGCGATTTCATTGGCGCACGCGGGGGATACGGTTATCATTGCGGGCAAGGGCCATGAGGATTATCAGATTATCGGCACGGAAAAGGTGCATTTCGACGACCGAGAGGTGGCGCGGGAAGCGCTGGGAGGATTGAGCTGATGCCGGGCTTTACGCTGAGTGAAATCGTCCGGGCTACGGGAGCCTCCGCTTCGGGTGGTGACGCCGGTTTTTCCGACGTGACGACGGACACGCGTGCGGTTGAAAAAGGTGCACTGTTCATCGCGCTGAAAGGCGAACGTTTCAACGGCGAGGATTTTCTACAAAAAGCCGAGGAGGCGGGCGCGGCGGGCGTTCTCGTTTCCGAAGCCTGCGGGACGGAAAAGGCGGAGGGCCTTTCGGTTCCCGTGCTGCGCGTGCCGGACACGTTGAAAGCCTATCAGCAGATTGCCCATGCGTGGCGCGAGAAATTTTCGCTGCCTGTGGTGGCGATTACCGGCTCCAACGGTAAGACGACCACGAAGGATCTGACGGCTTCGGTGCTGGGCGCGAATTTTCCCGTGCTCCGCACGGAGGCGAATTTCAACAATGAGATCGGGCTGCCGAAGACGCTGCTGGGATTGCGACCGGAACATCGGGCGGCGGTAGTGGAGATCGGCATGCGCGGCCTCGGACAGATTGCAGCGCTGGCGCCCTTCGCGGCGCCGACCGTCGGCGTTGTGACGAATGTGGGCGAGACGCATATAGAGCTTTTGGGCTCGATCGAGAATATCGCGAAGGCAAAATCAGAAATGGTAGAGGCGCTTCCATCGGGCGGCACGGCCGTGTTAAACGCGGACGATTCGAGGGTTCTTGCCATGCGCGATAAAGCGAAGGCCGGCGTTTCCGTTGTGACCTTCGGCGAGAGTGAAGCGGCGGACGTGCGCGGTACGGAAATCGTGCAGGACGGTATGGAATCGCGATTCACCGCGATGTTCCCCGGAGGAAAGAAACAATCGTATCGACTTCCGCTGCCGGGGCGGCACAACGTATCGAACGCGCTGGCGGCCCTTGCCGTCGGTCATGCGTTGGGGCTTTCCCCCGAGGCGATGGCGGCGGGCCTTGCGGCGCCCGCGATGTCGGGGGCGCGGTTTGCCTGCGAGAAGCGCGGCAACATCACGATTATCAACGACGCCTATAACGCCAGCCCATTGTCTATGAGCGCGGCGATTCGTACGATGAAGGAAATCGCAAAAGGGCGGCGCGTCGCGGTACTCGGCGATATGCTGGAGCTCGGCGACGTTGCGAAAGCCGCGCATCGGCGCGTCGGCGAGGAGCTGGCAGCTTCGGGGGCGGAGGCGCTGGTGACCCGCGGCCCGTTGGGCGAAGAAATTGCTGCCGGCGCGGAAGCGGCTGGCATGACCGAAGTTTACCGCTGCGCGTCTCACGAAGAAGCAGCGGCGACATTGAAAAAAATCCTGCGCCCCGGCGATACGGTGCTGTTTAAGGGATCCCACGGGATGCAGATGGACAAGATTATCGAGCTGTTGTGATTTATCTGGTTGGTTCTTGACAAATTAGCCTTCCCCTTGAGGGGAAGGTGGCAGCCGAAGGCTGACGGATGAGGTGTTATTAGGAGGCTTTTAATTTATGGATTTTTCCGCCGCGCTAAAGGCGGCAATCATTTCTGCGCTTGTGGTTTTGATTTCAGGGCCTTTCGTGATTCCCGAGCTTCGGAAATTGAAATTCGGTCAGAGCATTCGCGAGGAAGGGCCGAAAAGCCATCAGGCGAAAAGCGGGACGCCGACCATGGGCGGCCTGATGATTCTTGCCGCGCTGACGGCGGGGGCGCTTTTTGCGGCGGGCTTCGAGCCGTCGGTCCTGCTGGCGCTTTTCGTGACGTTGGGACACGGCGTCATCGGCTTTGTCGACGACTATATCAAGGTCGTGAAGAAACGCAACCTCGGGCTTCGCCCTCGACATAAGTTCTTGGGGCAAATTATCATGGCGGTGGTCGTGGCGCTGATCGGCTCGCTTTTCCTCGGCGTAACCACGGAGCTTTGGGTTCCGCTGCTCAATAAAGTCGTGGACGTCGGCGTTTTCTATTACGTTTTGATTTTCTTCGTACTCGTCGGCACGACGAACGCGGTAAATCTGACGGACGGTCTGGACGGTCTGGCGACAGGAACCGTGGCCGTAGCGGCGATTTGCTATGCGGTTGTCTGCGTTATGTTCGGGAAGGCGGCGTTGGCCTCCTTCTGTATTGCCGTGGCGGCGGCCTGTATCGCCTTTCTGCGTTTCAACGCGCACCCAGCGAAGGTGTTCATGGGCGATACGGGCTCGCTGGCCCTCGGCGGCGCGCTGGCCGCGGCGGCAATTCTGACGAAGACGGAGCTTTTGCTCGTTATCGTCGGCGGCGTTTTCGTCATTGAGGCGCTGTCCGTCATCATTCAGGTAATCTCGTTTCAGACCACGGGCAAGCGCGTGTTCTTGATGAGTCCGATTCATCATCATTTCGAACTTTTGGGCTGGCCGGAGACGAAAGTCGTTCGTACATTCTGGGCGGCAGGCGTGGTGTTCGGACTGCTGGCGCTTTTGATGGTTTAATAGATAGTGATTGTTTTTTGTTAAATGGTTAGCCCTCTCCTATGGGAGGACCGCCGCAGGCGGCGGCTGGGGTTTTAGGGCGTATTATTAGCTATAAGGAAGTGTTCATTTTGGATTTATCCAATCAGAAAGTTCTCGTCGTCGGACTCGGCATCAGCGGCGTGGCGGCGGCGAAGCTCGCAAAGCGTTTCGGTGCGGAAGTCGTAGTCAGCGACTCGAAGGAAGAAGAAAAACTTGGCGACGAAGTTCGGGAACTTCGGGATGCGGGGATTAGCGTCGTATGCGGTCC
>JAEERZ010000267.1 GCA_016286075.1 Selenomonadaceae bacterium | reverse complement strand
GATGATGAAGCTCCGCGAGGCGTAAAATGGACAGACGAAAACACGCGGAAAGGCCGTCGGACGACAAGGCGAAAAAGCCCGCCCGGGTTTTCCGTCCGAAGGAGCAGGAGCAAGCCTCACTGCCGGAGGATGTGGTCGTCGGGCGTAACGCGGTGACGGAGGCGCTGAAAAGCGGACGTGCCGTCAACCGCCTGCTCGTCGCCGAAGGAGACGGGCAGGGCTCGATCCGTGAGATTGTCCGCATGGCACGGGAGAGCGGTGCCATCGTCGAAACGGTGGATCGGAGCAAGATCGAGGCGATTGCAAGAGGGTACCGCCATCAGGGCGTGCTCGCCTATGTGTCGCCAGTGGATTATACGCCGCTGGACGAGCTGTTGGAGACGGCGAAGGAAAAGAGCGGTTTGCCGTTCTTGCTGCTGCTGGACGAGCTGGAGGATCCGCACAACCTCGGCGCGATCCTGCGTACGGCGGACGCCGTCGGTGTGGACGGCGTGCTGATCCCGAAGCGCCGGAGCTGTCCGCTTTCCGCGACCGTCGCGAAGACCTCCGCCGGGGCCGTCGAGTACGTGCCGGTCGCGCGGATCGGCAACGTCGCGCAGACAATCAAGGAATTGAAGCAGCAGGGCTTTTGGATTGTCGGGGCGGATATGGACGGAACAGCCGATTTCTATGAAGCGGATTTGACCGGCGCCATCGTGCTCGTTGTAGGCAGCGAAGGGCGTGGGATTTCCCGGCTCGTGCGCGAGAGCTGCGACGTCCTCGTGCGGATTCCGATGCTTGGGAAGATCAACTCGCTGAACGTGTCGGTGGCCGGCGCAGTCCTGATGTACGAGGTCTTGCGCCAGCGGCGAAAGAAAGGCGGCTTATGAAAAAAGCGGCGGAAAAGGTTTTGTGCTATCGCTTCGGGGACGAGGAAAAGCTGGAAAAAGTCCGTGGCGTGATGAAGAAGCTCGGCGTCGAATGCCGGGTGCTGCCCGACGACAGTTGGCGCGAAAAGGTCGGGTTCCTGCTGGGTATGGGCGGCTATCAGCCCGCTCTGAAAGAGGACGGGGCAGACTCGACGGAGTTCGATTTTCCCGACGAAGTCATGATTTTACATCGTATCAAGGGCAAGCGGCTCGATCAGGTACTGGCGGCGATGAAAACGGCGGGCGTTCCGCCGATCCGCTACAAGGCGGTGGTGACGCCGTTCAATACATTGTGGACGCTCCGGCGTCTTTGCGAGACGATGAAAAAGGAACATGCGTATATGACGGAAATGGCGGAAGGGGCGAAAAACGATGACGGCGAAGCATGACGGGCGATGGGACGGCGAAAACGAGACGCAGCGAGCGATGACCCCTGTGAATTCGCGGAATCAGCTTGAGGAAGCGGAATATGACGAGGCGCCGTCCGGTCCGTGGCGCGGATGGCGATGGGTCGCGCTGGGACTGGCTTTCGTGCTGGCGCTGGGCGGCGGCTTCGTGGCGGCGGGCTATCTGCATGATAAATCCCAGGAAGCGAAAAACGACAGGATCCAGCAGGAATTGATCTTCGCGAAACAGGAGGAGAGCCTCCGCAAGCAGGAAGCGGCAATCCGCGATCAGCGCGAGGCGTTGGAGAAGGAAAAGAAAGCGCTGGAGGCTCGTCAGCGGGAGCTGGAGGCGCAGGCCGAGCGTGCCGCCGGACGCAACGAGCAGATTGACGAGGCGGAGCGAAAGAAATCCTCGGTCCGCAAGGTCTGGGAGGAAATGACGGGCAAGGATCAGGAGCGCAAGAAGCAGCAGGAGGCTAACGAGTCGATTCAAAACCGCTCCCAAAGGGACGTAGAGGAAATCAACCGTTCCATCGACGAGGCGGCTGAAACCCTCAAGATGTTGAACACGAAGCTGGCCGAGCTTGAGGAAATGCGGCAGAAAGCCGAGGCCATGAAAGACAAGGCCATGAAGACCTATGAGGAGCATGAGGAAGCAATTCAGACAATCTTGCGCTATCTGGAAAGCGGCATAGAGTTTTTCGAGTCGCTGACGTCGAAGACAAAGTAAAAATTTTAAACGGCCGCCGTTCGTAGATTCCTGCGGCGCGCCGTTTCTTTTTGGAGGAAGCCCGATATGATGAAAAAATGGATTGCGCTGTTATGCGCCGCGATGCTTGCGCTTGTCGTCGGCTGCGGAAAGGACGCGGGACAGGATTCGTCCGCGAAGAAGGACGGGAAGCCGGCGCTGACGGTGGGACTGATGCCCGATACGGACTCCGTGCCGTTCATCGTCGCGCGGGAAAAGGGCTTTTTCGCCGCGGAAGGAGTCGACGTCACGCTGCGCCCGTTCAAGAGCGCGATGGATAGGGACGCGGCCATGCAGAGCGGCCAGCTCGACGGCGCGGTTTCCGACCTTTTGGCGGCGGCATTCGCGCTGGAGGGCGGCTTTGACGTGCGCGTCACTTCGTTTACGGACGGCAGCTATCAGCTCGTGGCGGGAAAGGGCGTTCCCGTTTCCGACGTGCGCTCGCTGGAGGGCGCCGAGGTCGCCGTTTCCCGCAACACGATCATCGAGTATGTGACCGACCGCATTCTCGGAGAAAACGGTATGGCCTCCGACGCGATTCAGAAGGTCTCGGTGCCGCAGATTCCCGCGCGGCTCGAAATGCTGCAAAACGGGAAGCTGACGGCGGCGACGCTGCCGGAGCCGATGGCGAGCGTGGCCGTGGCGAACGGCTGCAAATACCTGACCGGCTCCGGGGAGTTGGGAATCAATCCCGGCGTGATGCTGTTCTCCGCGAAGGCGGCGAAGGAGAAGAAAGACGCGGTGAAAGCGATGTACCGCGCCTACAATAAAGCCGTGGAATACCTGAAAGCTACGCCGAGGGAGCAGTATATCGGCCTCGTCGTGGAAAAGAGCGGATTCCCCGAGGCGGCGCGGGACGCGTTGAAGCTGCCCGATTATCACGCCGCGGCGCTGCCAAAGGAGAAAGACGTGGAGGAAGTCATGCGCTGGCTCCGCGAGAAGGGGCTCGTCAAAAAAGATTACGGCTATAAAGCCGTCGTTGCGGAGGA
>JAEERZ010000266.1 GCA_016286075.1 Selenomonadaceae bacterium | reverse complement strand
CAAAGTCACTCTCGCCGGCGAAGGGGCCAACGCCGACGTCGTCTCGCGCTCGGTAGCGAGGGATACCTCTTTCCAGAAATTCGACGCCTGCATCGTCGGCAACGCCCCCGGCCACGGCCACACCGAATGCGACTCCATCATCATGGACAAGGGCAAGATTCTCGCCGTCCCGTCCCTCGAAGCGAACCACGTGGATGCCGAGCTGATCCACGAAGCCGCCATCGGCAAGATTGCCGGCGACCAAATCATAAAGCTGATGACGCTGGGCCTCACCGAGCAGGAAGCCGAGGAGCAGATCATCAACGGCTTCTTGAAATAACATACATATCATTGCAAGAAAAACCACCGGAATGCTTGTTTCCGGTGGTTTCTTTTTTCCATATGGTTATGTCGTTTTAACTCCTTGGCATTCTGCTGTTCTTGGCGGCTTTCAGATTGCTCTTGTTCACGTACATATTCTGATCCGCCCGCTCAAATACGGGAGCCACGCAGGTTTCTTTTTCGTGCTTCGCCATGCCGCAGGCGATGACGACGCCTCCGGTACGCCCCGCCTCCCGGTTGTGGTCGCTCATCTTGCCCAGCCGCTCCTCGATGGACTGAAAATCGGCCCCTTGCGCTATCACGGCGAACTCGTCGCCGCCGAGGCGGAAAACAGGACTGTGGTTGAAGATATCGCAGATGACATTGCAGGCTTTGCGGATATGCTCGTCGCCCGCGTGATGCCCTTGAGTGTCGTTGATCTCCTTCAGGTCGTTCACGTCCAGAATGACGATGGCAAACTCCTCCGCGCGGTGCTCGGCAATCTGCCGATCGAGATATTCCTCCGCCTCCAGATACGCATGCCTGTTTTTTACGCCCGTCAGCGCGTCGATATTGGCTTCCCTTTGCGCGCTGGCGATACGCTGCTCGTACTCCTCTTCATGCCGGACTTGATTGTCGACGTCATTGAGACCGACAATCAGACGGCGGCCTTCCGCTTCCTCGACCATGGCCGCCTTGATTCTCACATACGTCGGCTTCTCGTTGAACATCAAGCGATAGGTCAGCGCAAATATGCCGCTGCGCTCAATCTCGGCAAAGACGTTCTCCTTGGTGAACACCGAGAGGAACCGTTCCAAATCCTCCGGATAGGCAACGCTCCTCGTAGTTTCTCTCGCCGATGCAAAGAAATCCGTGCCTTCCTTCGGAATCGAGAAGCTCGCAAATTGAGAGCCCGCGCTGTATTCCATATATCGCTCGGTCTTGGGATCCACGATATAGATGCAGATGAAGTCTCCCGCCAACGCGTTGACGCGGGAGAAGGCAATCCGTTCTTCCCTCATCTGCTCTTCCGCCCGGTCCCGCTTCATCCGGTCGTCGATATCCGTTATGCCGATAATGAGGGAGCGGTCGTCGTCCATGAGCGAAACTCTCATGCTGACGTAAATCGGCTCGTTGTCCGTAAGCAGCCGATAAATCGTAATGACGGTTCCTTCCCGCTCCAGCGCTTCCAACATGGTTTGACGATCGAGGGCTTTCAGGAGATTGTCCAAATCGTCAGGATGCACGATCGTCTTGGCGTCCTCCCTGCACGACTCGAAGAAGTTCACCCCGCGCCGCGTCTCCGCGATCTCGCCGGTCTCTTCGTCGTTGCGGTATTCGATGAACGCCTCGGTATCCAGATTGACATAGTAAAAATGCATATAGCCCCGGGCAAGGGTTCTGGCGATATGGGTAAAAATGACGTTCGTGCTCTTCACCTTTTCGTATGCTTCCTTTGTGGCCGCATGTTCCCTTTGGATGCGCACATTGTCCGTCAAATCCTCGCTGATGCCCAAGATACACGGTCGTCCGGAGGCGTCGGTATATTTCAGTTTCGTCGTCTGGAACTGTTTCTGGTTTCCGGCGGCGTCCGAGACTTCCTCGAAATAGACGCGAGGCCCGTCCGAAGCCAGAACTTTGAGGTCGTTCTCCACGAAATGCCGCGCCGTCCCCTCATCGAAAAGCTCCGCGTCGGTGTGTCCGATTACGTCCTCGGGATTCGGCTTGTGCGCGTAATCCGCGAAAGCCTGGTTGCAGGCCAGATAGACGCCGGTCTCCGCGTCCTTGGAAAACGTCAGCCCCGGCATATTGTCCAGCAGGGACGAAAGGGACTGCTTCAGCTCGGCCACCTTTGCGGCTTCTTCCAAGAGCCGCTGCTGCACGTCCGCTTTCCGTTCCGCCTTCAGCTTTTGCAGCAGCAGGAAAATAATGACGAGAAACACCGCCGAGAGTGCGGCTATGACGCCCAGCCAGTGCTCCCTGAAAAACTGCACGAAGGATATCTTCCGGTCGGCGTGGGCATAGGAAGCCAACGCGGCGTCCATATCCTCGCTCCTTGTCAGGGCGACCGTCTTGTTCAATATGAAATAAAGCTCACGGTCCGTTGCTTTTGTAGCAAAGGCCAGCGGCATGGCTTCTCCCGTCGGAACGGAAAAGAAGTTGTACTTCTCCATGGCCGGCTCTATATCATGAAGCCGGTAATTGCTGGAGAGGACGCAGTCCGCCTCGCCGGAAGCCAGCGCCTCGAAGCGCGCGTCGGCGTTCGGACAGCGAATCATCTTACCTTCAGGGTAATAATCCTTGATGAACGTCTCAATATTCGCGTTTCCTTGACTGACGGCGAAGGTGAAATTACTGTCCCGGGAGATATGATGATGGTCCGAGGAACGCATGACCGCCTGCATTTCCGTCTTCATCACAGGGTTGGTCAGCCGCAGATTCATCGCGTCAGAATCATAGGAGCTGAGGTTGACCGGGAATACGCAGTCGACCTCCCCCGCACGCATGGCCTCGAGAGCCGCTTCCGTCGTAGGATATGCCACCGTCTCAAAGCGGAGTCCCGTATGTTTCAGGCCGTTCACGGCATGGGCAAGATAATCCTTGAGCGCTCCGATCACTTCGCCCGTTTCCGGATCTTTCGCGCAAAACGGCAGATAATTGTCCCGATATCCGACCCGGATCACGCCGTGCTTCATAAGCCACCCTTCCTGCCCCGGCGTCAGGAAGGCGTT
>JAEERZ010000265.1 GCA_016286075.1 Selenomonadaceae bacterium | reverse complement strand
GTTTCGACTGCAAAAACTTCGAACTGATGAAGCCGAGCTTCGCGAAGACAATCACGAGCAGCGGCAGCTCGAACACCGCGCCGAAAGGCAAAATGAACGCCAGCACGAAGTCGAAGTACTGGTGCAGCGTAAACATCGGCTGAAGCGACTCACTGCCGAAGCCCATGAAAAACTGCAACGCAGCAGGGAGCACCAAGAAAAACGAAAACGCCAATCCGGCGAAAAACAACAGCACCGAGGACGGCACGAGAATCCCTATGACCGTCCGCTCCCGCACGGTCAATGCGGGCAGGATGAACTTCCACGCCTGATAAAAAACCACGGGAAGCGCCAGTAAAAAACCCGCAAAAATAGCGATCTTGATATAAGTGAAGAACGCTTCCGCCGGTTGGAGATAATACAGTCTCCCCGTCGGCAGCGTCAGATAACGCATGATGTCTTCGATATAGAAATATGAAATCGCACTGCCGACGGCAATCGCAATCAGCGAGCGGATAATACGCGTCCGAAGCTCCTCCAGATGACGCAGGATCGACATGTTCCCCTCGGCGTCGTCCTCTTCGGGCTCCTCCGGTTTTTCAGTCCCGTTATCGTCGGCTTCTGGCGACGAAGGCTTCTCTGCTACTACCGGCAGCGTCTCCGCCTGCGGCTCCGCATCCGTTTTTTCCTCATCTAAAACGCGGGCCGCGTCCGGATTTTCCGTCCACGGATTATCGGCAAGCCGCGCGCGCGCCTCCTCCGCTATTTTCGCAGCTTCGTCGGGCAATTTTGCATCCGTCGGCTCGCGGCGATTCTTCTCTTCCTCTGCCATGGGCGCCGTCCTTTACTTCGCCTCCGCGTCGGTCTTTTCCGCAGACGTTTTTTCCGTTTTGGCTTCCAATCTCGGCTTTTCCGGCTCCGCGTTGATTTCCTCCGTCACCGCCGTCGTCGCCTTCTTGAACTCGCGGATGCTCTTTCCCACCGCGCGTCCTACTTCCGGCAGCTTGCCGGGGCCAAAGACCACAAGCCCGATAATCAAAATCAAGATAAGCTCGGGAACACCGATGCCAAACATGAAACGCGCCTCCTAACCAAGTTCAAAAATCCCGTTTTCCGATATATGCGGCCGCTCTCAGGAACGCCTCGCGGGCTTCTCCGCCCACCGCCTCCGGCAGAACGCGACCTGCTTCCGCAATATACGCTTCAGCCCGCGCGCGGGCGACGTCTATCCCGTCCGACGCCCGGACAATCTCGATGGCGCGGGCAACCATCTCGTCCGACATGTCTTGATTCGTGACAATCCTGCAAAGTTCTTCCCGATCCGGGCTTGTCTCCAGCGCGCGGATGAAAGGCAGCGTAACGACCCCTTGCCGGATGTCGTTGCCCGCCGGCTTTCCGATACGCTCCTCATCGCCTGTGACGTCGAGCAGATCGTCTGTGATTTGGAACGCCATGCCGACCGCTTTGCCATACGCCTTGAGTCCTTCACAGACCTCAGGGGACGCGCCGCCGACAATGCCTCCCAATTCACAGCATGTAGCGAGAAAATCCGCCGTCTTCATCGCGATGCGCCGCTCGTATTCCTCCAAATCATGCTCCGCCGTATAAAGAGAAGAATCCTGGAGTATCTCCCCCGCGCAAAGTCCCTGCACCAGAGAAGCCATGCGGTCACCCACTGCCTCCGTGTATCCTTTCCCCGAAACCAGCAAAAAGGCTTGGGCAAAGATATGGTCGCCCGCCAGCACCGCGATCTGATTGCCCCACTTCGCATTGGCCGTAGCCGCCCCGCGCCGCGTCGAGGCATGGTCGATGACGTCGTCATGCACCAGAGACGCCATATGTATAAGCTCGATGGCCGCCGCCAGCGGCAGCGCCTTCTTCTCGTCAAACCCTTCGCAGGACTTTGCCGCCAAAAGATAAAGAGCAGGCCGAAGGCGTTTCCCTCCGGAACGGACCAAATGCATTCCCATCTCGGCAATCAACGGAACCGGCGAAGCCAAGGCCTCACAGAGCGTTTTTTCCAAAACCGCAAGTTCCGGCGCGATCCAGTAGAAAATATCTTTGGTTTCCCTCATCCGTTCCATCGCCTGTAACGCCGCGTCGTATTCTCAAACTCCACTGGGCGCCTCCTATTTTTTCTTCTTTTCCATCTCTTTCTGCCAACCGATCAAGTCCGCCAGCGTCACCGACTCCATCACCGATTGTATCGCCTCGGCCAGCTTCTCCCACAAGCGGAGCGTCGCGCAGGAACGATGCCTGGGGCATTCATTCTCCTCCGTCTCCAAACACGCCACAGGCACAAGATTTCCCTCAATCGAGGACACGATCTCCCCCGCCGTGTAATCCTTTGGCGCGCGCGTCAGCCGATAGCCGCCCTGCGGTCCCCGGCTTGACCGAACCAATCCCGCCTTGTTGAGAACGGAAACAATCTGCTCCAAATACTTTTCCGAGATGTCCTGCCGCCCTGCGATATCCTTGATACGAACCGGCACATCGCCCTCCGCGAGGGCAATGTCCATCATCAGCCGTAAGGCATATCTGCCGCGCGTTGAAATTTTCATCGCAAACTCCTCCCGCAGCTTCACAACAATCCCCGAAGCTCTAATCATCCCCGCAAGGAAATACAGTTTTCCGACAGGGATTTGGACAAACCAAATTCATCTTCTTATCTTATCATATTGGAAGCCTATTTGCACGCGAATTTCTCGACAAATAAAAATAAAAGTGAGCCATACGCAGACATTTGTGCTATAATTCGGGAAAGCAATATTCCGTTGGAAAGGAAAACCATGACGCTTGACGAATTGTTCCGCGCGTTCTTGAAAGCCTACGCGGTATACTACGACGTAAAGGAACCGCCCGAAATAGAATCGCCCTTCGACGCAGAAGCGAAATTCTCCTCCTGCGAGGAGTTATTTTTTTTAATGAAGGGCCTTACGCTCTCTGAAACGCGAATCGCCGAGTACGTCTATTTCGCGAAACGGGAACGGCTGACAAGAGACGAGCTCAGTCATCTCGACGCGCTGGCTTGGGAACGCGGACTCGAAGAAGCGGC
>JAEERZ010000264.1 GCA_016286075.1 Selenomonadaceae bacterium | reverse complement strand
GAATAGATGAAGAACGGATACAGCAGCAGATACAGCCAAGCCTTCCATTTGACATGCACCTTCAGCAAGATGATGACCGGAAGAAGATATTGCCCGATCATGATAAAAGTCATCAGCTCCGAGGGCATGAAACGATAAATATTCGTATAAAACGGCGGAAACGCCAACTGCACATAGCTCAAGATGATGAAAAAAGTCGAGATCAGCAAGAAATGCGGCTGGATCAAATGCAGGCAGCCGTCGAGAATGCGAATGTCCCGCCGCTCGATTCCCGCCTTGAACATTTTGGGGATAAACCGATGGGCCACGTCGAACTGTCCCTGCGCCCAGCGTTTTCTCTGATTCCACGACTGCATGAAGGTCAGCGGCTTCTCGTCGTAAACGATGGCGTCGTGCGCCCAAGTCGTCTTGATGCCTTCGACCAGCGACTTCATCGTGAACTCCATATCCTCGGTCAGACAGGTCGCGCCCCAGCCGTGCCGCTTCAGCACGTCGGTGGCGATGCACATGCCCGTGCCGCCCAGCACCGAGGACAGGCCGATATTCGTCTTCGCAAGGTGCCAGACGTAATCGATGACCCAAAAGGCGATGGCGAACGTGCCGGACACCCAGGTGTCATAGGGATTTTTTGCGTCGAGGAAGCCCTGCACCACTTTGTCGCCTTTCAACAGGCGATTGTTCATTTCCAGCAGGAAGCGCGGGTGGACGAGATTGTCCGCGTCGAATACGACGATGGCGTCGTACTGCCGCTCCATCTTGAACAGCTTGTCAAACATCCACTCCAGCGCGAAGCCTTTGCCCTTGCCCGTCTCGCTGAACCGCTCGCAGACGATGGCTCCCGCGTCGCGAGCGATTTCCGCCGTGTTGTCGACGCAGTTGTCCGCGATGACGAAAATGTCGTACAGTTCCTTCGGGTATTCCAGCGCGCGCAGATTGTCGAGAAGCTGGCCGATGACGGCGCTCTCGTTGTGCGCCGCGACGATGACCGCAAAGCTCTTCTCCGGCGTGAGGATCTTGTCCTCGTGCCGCCGCCACATGCCGCAGAACCCGATGATGAAATAATAGACGGTAAACAGAAAAATAAAGACCTGCATCGGAACCATGATGAGGTCAAACCAATGTTCCATGAACTAAAAACCCCTCAACTATTTGCCCGCCAGTTTGGAGACAACCGTATTGATAATGCCGAAAGCGGTATAAGTGGCGAAAATCGCGAACAGCACCGCAAACGGCAGCGAAGCGCGGCCCACATACAGGATACCGGCGAAAATCACGACAAAGGCGATTTTGGAAACCAGATATACCTTCTCGCCCTGCCCCTTGAAATCGGGATAATGCACCTCGCTGACCATGAGAAGCGCCACTGCCAGCATCACAATCGGATACATCCATCCGAGGGCGTGAGGATCGAATCCCGCCGCCTGGAACAGCAGCGTCGAAGTCGCCACAAAGCACCCGCCCGCCGGAATCGCCAATCCCATGAAATATCCATGCACGACGTCGACATTCACATTAAATCGCGCCAGCCGCCAAGCCCCGCAAAGCGCGAAACAGATGGCCACGGCGCATCCGAACCATGAAAACGCATGCAGGCAAAAAACATAGGCCAAAATACCGGGCGCCACTCCAAAAGAAACGAGATCGCAGAGCGAATCCATTTCCTTGCCGATCTCGCTGCTGGTGCCAAAAAAACGGGCGGCGCGACCGTCCAAACCGTCCGCCACCAACGCGATCAAAATAAAAAGCGAGCCCCAAAAAAGGTCTCCCTTCATCGTCGAAAAAATGGAACACACCCCGAACACGAGATTCGACGAAGTGAGCATATTTGGTATCAAAGCCCTATACGTCATCCGACTTTACCCTCCCGATGATGGTTTCGCCGCCTTTGACGCGGTCTCCTTTTTTCACTACGACTTCCACAGACTTCGGCATAACGACCTCCGTGCAGGAACCGAAACGAATCAACCCGTACCGTTCGCCTTTTTCCAGCACGTCGTCCAGCGTGACCCAAGACACGATCCGCCGCGCAAGAATCCCGGCAATCTGCGTCACCGTAATCCGCAACTTGTCGTTCTCGATGCCGATCATGTGCCGCTCGTTCTCAAACCCGACCGAATCCTTGTAGGCAGGCTTGAACCGCCCGCAGATATATTGCTGGCATTTAATCTCGCCCTCCATCGGGCTGCGGTTGATATGCACGTCGAAAATCGAAAGAAAGATCACGACTTTGTTGCAAGGCTCCTTGACAAAATCGTCGTCGTCCAGCGAAACGACTTCCATGACCTTTCCGTCCGCCGGAGAAACCAAAAGCGAATCGTCCTGCGGAATGGAACGCTCCGGATTGCGGAAAAAATAAGCAAAATACATGGCCAGAACGACAAACGGAACGGCCGCATACGGATGGACGACCATCCCGAAGAAGACGGCGGCTGCAAGCGCCGAGAAAATATACGTGTATCCGTCTTTTAAGATCATCGCTTACACCCCCCGCTTTCATAGTTTTTCGCATTCGCGCATGCCAAAACAGCGCATACGCGCTTCATCATTTTATTATATCCCGCCCACTGCTCTTTGTCCACTACTTTTTAGAGGAATCAATGGACAAGAAACCTCTCGCTGCTGTCGAGTAAACTTGTTCAGTGCTTCCTCGAAGCGTGGACGCGGAAAACGAATTTCGGCAGCGCCAAAAGACGCCCCGCCCGTTTTGGCTGCAAGAGCCCCCGAAACAGCCATTCCAGCTTTGCTTTCTGCACCCAAAGCGGCGCGCGCTTTGCCGTTCCCGCCATCACGTCCAGCGTGCCGCCGACGCCGATGGACACCGGAACCTCCAATTCCATCTGATATTTTTTCAGCCATTTCTCCTGTTTCGGCACGCCAAGCGCCGCCAGCAAAAGGTCCGGCTTCGCCTCTCGAATCTCCCGGATGATTTCCGGCTCCTCCGCCTCCGTGAAATATCCGTTCCTCACGCCGACCACCTGGATTCCCGGATACAGTTCTTCCGCTTTCCGCTTCGCTTTTTCGGCTACGCCCGGCGCGGAGCCGAAAAA
>JAEERZ010000263.1 GCA_016286075.1 Selenomonadaceae bacterium | reverse complement strand
GCGCAGGATTGATGGAATCAAACAGGACCGTGGACGAATATTCAGGGAGATAAGAAGAATTGTCAAGTCAGGGTCTCTCCCCTTCCGCAGCCGCCATCCATAACAAAACCCCGGATTATGCTCAATGTCATTAAGATAAGATGACAGGAAAGATACCTCGTACCAAAGAAAGGTACGGGGTATTTTTCTTTTGACGGTTTCTTTTGAAAAAAGTAGAAAACACTTGACAAGTGGGCAAAAATGTGCGGCCGTTTTCAGCAAGGCGTTGCTGAAAACGGCCCTTGTAATGAAAAGCAATCCCAGTTCATTACAAGGAGGATACATCATGAGCTCACAGGCCGCGAAATTGAAGAAGTTAATGAAAACAACGATACGGGACATGGCACGGAACCAAGCCCAATTTACGAGGACACCGGGAAGAGATTTTACTCGAAAGCGAAAACTGGACTTTGCCTCTGTGGTATCTATACTGCTCAGCATGAGCGGTGGCAGCACAACCAACAGTTTGATGGACTATTTCAAATTTGACCCAAACACAGCCAGCACATCGGCGTTTGTCCAGCAACGAGCCAAGCTGAAACCAGAAGCTATGGAATACCTGTTTCAACGCTTTGTTCAAGGAAGTCCGGTAAAGAAAACATTTCGTGGCTACAGGCTTTTAGCAGTGGACGGATCGGATCTTCGAATTTTCGCTGATCCCAACGACCCGGAATCCTACTACCCCGGCGCAAACGGACAACAGCCCTACAGCCTGCTCCATTTGAATGCTCTGTTTGATCTGGAAAACCAAATTTATACAGACGCTTTCATTCATAAATCCCGGGGCTTGAATGAACATAAGGCGTTGATTGAAATGCTTGATCGAGCAACTATCCAACATGCTGTTCTCCTTGCCGATCGCGGATACGAAGGGTATAACAACCTTGCTCACTTACAGGAAAAAGGCTGGTCATACCTGTTTCGGATAAAAGACGGAGCAAACGGTATCGCCTCCGGACTTGCTTTACCGGAAACTGCCGAATTCGATCTCTCTGTAGAACTGCATCTTACCCGCAGACAAACCAAAGATGTGAAAGCCTTATGCTTAGCCGATCCGAATCGTTACAGGTGGCTTCCATCGCATGTGACCTTCGATTACCTTCCCATCGCAAACCGCAAGCACGATCCACTTTCTTTCTATGAACTTTCTTTTCGTATCGTCCGTTTCAGACTCTCTGAGGATTCCTTTGAAACTGTCGTTACCAATTTGCCTGCTAACACCTTCCCTCCCGCGGAACTCAAACTCCTCTATGCCAGACGCTGGGGAATTGAAACTTCCTTCCGCCAGCTCAAATATACCCTTGGCCTTGTCCATTTCCACGCAAAAAAGGTGGAGCACATCTACCAAGAAGTATTCGCGAAACTCACCATGTACAACTTTTCTGAGCTGATTACCTCGCACGTAGTCATCCAGAAACGCAATACGAAGTATTCCTATTCGGTCAACTTCTCCGCTGCTGTACATATTTGCCGCAATTTCTTCCTGGGGTATGTGTCTCCACCCGAACTTGAAGCTTTGCTTTCGAGATTGCTCCTTCCTATTCGCCCCGGTCGAAGTAACTCTCGTAAGCCGGTTCAAAGACAACCCTTTAGCTTCCTCTATAGAGTAGCATAATTTGTCTCTTTTGAATAGTGTTTTTGGCAGACTTCTGTCTGCCTCTTTGTCATGCCTTCTTCCACGAAAATGAGCACACCGTTTCCGATGTGCTCATTTCCTCGTGCCGCTTCCTTTGGACTATGCCATTATCTTAATGACATTGGCCGGGCAGCAGGAGCTTTTTTATCAGTTTTTCAGGCTGTGGAGGGGGGCGGGGATGCGGCCGCCGCGGGCAATAAACTCGGCGGCGGATTCGCGGTGCAGCGGGATGACCGGGGCCGAGCCCAGCAGACCGCCGAAGTCCACCCGGTCGCCGACCGTCTTCCCGACCGCCGGGATCAGGCGGACGGCGGTGGTCTTGCCGTTGATCATGCCGATGGCGGCCTCGTCCGCGATGATGGCCGAGAGCGTCTCGGCACTCGTGTCGCCGGGGACGGCGATCATGTCCAGACCGACCGAACAGACACAGGTCATCGCCTCCAGCTTATCCATTTGCAGGACGCCCTCCTCGGCGGCGCGGATCATCCCGGCGTCCTCCGAGACGGGAATAAAGGCGCCCGAGAGGCCGCCCACGTGGCTGGATGCCATGACGCCGCCCTTCTTGACCGCGTCGTTCAGCAGGGCCAGCGCGGCGGTGGTGCCGTGGGTGCCGCAGCGCTCCAGCCCGATGAGCTCGAGAATCTCGGCCACGCTGTCGCCCACCGCCGGGGTGGGGGCGAGAGAGAGGTCGACCACGCCGAAGGGGACATCCAGACGGCGCGAGGCTTCCTGCGCGACCAGCTGGCCCATGCGGGTGATCTTGAAGGCGGTGCGCTTGATGGTCTCCGAGACCACGTCGATGCGCTCGCCCCGGCAGCTGCGCAGGGCACCGGCCACGACGCCCGGACCCGAGACGCCCACGTTGATGACGCATTCCGGCTCTCCGACGCCGTGAAAAGCCCCGGCCATGAAGGGGTTGTCCTCCACGGCGTTGCAGAAGACCACCAGCTTGGCACAGCCGATGGGGTCGATGTCGGCCGTCTCGCGGATGATCCGGCCCATGAGCGCGACTGCGTCCATGTTGATGCCGGCGCGGGTCGAGCCGACGTTGACGCTGGCGCATACCAGCTTCGTCCCGGTCAGCGCCCGGGGGATCGAGCGGATCAGCCTCAGGTCGCTCTCACTGAAGCCCTTCTGGGCGAGGGCCGAGAAACCGCCGATGAAGTTGATGCCGACCGCGTCGGCAGCGCGGTCCAGGACCCGGGCGAGGGGGGCGTAGTCCTCCGATTCACAGGAGGCCGCGACCAGCGCGATGGGCGTCACCGAGATGCGCTTGTTCACGATGGGGATGCCGTATTCCTGCTCGATGCCCTCACAGACCGGCACCAGCCGCTCGGCCCTGCGGCAGAGCTTGTCATAGATCTTTTCTCCGCAGCGTGTCAGAT
>JAEERZ010000024.1 GCA_016286075.1 Selenomonadaceae bacterium | reverse complement strand
CTTTCTTCAAGAAGCCCGTGATGTCCGGGCCGCCGCCATGTACGATGACCGGACGGATGCCGACCTGCTTCATCAGCGTGACGTCCTGCATGACTTTCGCTTTCAAATCCTCGCTGATCATCGCGTTGCCGCCGTATTTGACCACGATGGTCTTGCCGGAGAATTCCTGAAAATACGGCAGCGCTTCGACGAGAAGATTCGCCGTATCCTGCGGTGAAAACATTCTGCCGCCTCCCATCAGGTGTGATACTCGCCGTTGATCTTCACATATTCATAGGAGAAATCGCAGGACCAGACCGTCGCCTCCGCGTTGCCAAGCCCAAGCTCCACGTCGATGACGACGTCGTGCTCCGCCATGACCTTGCGGAGCGCCGTTTCGTCGAACTTCGCGCCGACGCCTTTATCGTAGACGGCAATCCCGCCGAATTTCACCACAGTTTTTTCCGGCTCCATCGGTACGCCGGAGTATCCCACCGCGCAAATCACGCGGCCCCAGTTCGGATCCTCGCCGAAAAACGCCGTCTTGACCAGCGGCGACTTCGCGACGCTCATGCCGACCTGCTTCGCGCTCTCAAAAGTTTTTGCGCCCGTCACATGGATCGTCAGGAACTTCGTCGCGCCCTCGCCGTCCGCAGCGATTCGCTGGGAAAGTCCAGTGCAGAGTTCCTTCAGCGTGTCGCGGAAAATCTCGTAATCCTTGTCTTTTTTCGTAATCGTGGCGTTGCCCGCCGCGCCGTTGGCCAGTACTATCGCCATATCGTTGGTGCTCATGTCGCCGTCGATGGAAATCATGTTGAACGTGACCTCGACGACCTCGGACAGCGCCGCCTGCAAAAGCGGCTGGTCGATAGCAGCGTCCGTCGTGATGAAACAGAGCATCGTCGCCATGTCCGGCTGGATCATGCCGGAGCCTTTGGCGATTGCGCCGAATCGGACTTTCTTGCCGCCGATCTCGACTTCCGTCGCGCAGGCTTTCGAGTAAGTGTCCGTCGTGATGATTGCGTTACCCGCGTTGACGCTGCCGTTCTCGGACAGCTCCGCCGCCGCCGCCTTGACGCCTTTTTTCACTTTGTCCATTGGAAGCTGCACGCCGATGACGCCCGTTGACGCAACGATAACTTCATTCGCCGCGCAGCCCACCGCGTCCGCAGCCTCTTTGGCCATCGCCCTCGCGTCCGCCAGGCCCTGCTCGCCGGTGCAGGCGTTCGCGCAGCCCGCGTTCGCGCAAATCGCGTGCGCCTTGCCGCCCTTCACGACTTCCTTCGAGACATAGACGGGAGCCGCCGCCACTTGATTCTTCGTGAAAGTTCCGGCCACCGCCGCCTCTTTCTCGGTATAAATCAGAGCAAGATCGAGATTCCCGCTCTTCTTGATCCCCGCCTTGACGCCCGCCGCCTGGAAACCCTGCGGGAACGTAATACCCATCTTCTTATGCTCTTCGCTAAACATATCATTTCCTCCTTATTCATCTTCATTAAAGAAATCGCTGTCAATGCGTTTGATTTTATAGGACTTCTGCGTTGAAACACCAACATCAAACTCAATCATTAGCTCAGCCAGCTTTTTGCCGTCAATCAAGATGATATGTTGATTATTTGCATATTCTCTTGCAGCATCTGAAAATTTAGCTGTTGTAATAAAAAGTCCTTTTCCAATTTTAGGTTGCTCAACTAAAGCCCCCATAAACTTTTGAATTTCCGGTCGCCCCACTACTGTGTCTAAAGCCCAACGTTTTGCTTGAATATATATTCGATTGAATCCAAGCTTATCCTCATCAATTATGCCATCAATTCCACCATCATTACTATATTTTGTAACAAATCCAGCCCCTTCATAACCACCATATCCCATTCTTTCTAAGAGTTTAACGACAAGTCTCTCAAAGAATTGTGGTGACATATCATGAACTGCAGTCAATAATTCATCTGCCAATTCCGCATTGATTTCCTTATATACACGCTCAAAGGTGTCTTGAGGCGTTTCTTCACTATCAACTTCCACGTTTTGTTCTTCTGAAGGTGCTTTATCATTTGCTGACGAGTGAAAATCAGTAAATTGGGAATACCGATCTGCCAAAAGTTTTACGGTAATTGTAATTTTTTCTGAAAGAACTTTCTCCCCTTCTGATGTAATTTGGTAATGTGCACGTTGCGGACTTATAATCAAGCCACTCTTTTTGAGATATGTACTGCTCCAATGAATCCGATTCCAAACTCGTGATTCCCCGCTGGGGATAGTTTCGGCAAGGTCTGCATCAGATAAATTCATGTTTTGTAAAATATATTGCCTGCATTCTTTAATATGGTGAATTTTTCTATCTTGCAATGACTCTAAGAAAGTATTGAAAAACTCATAAAATTTTGGTACTGCCATCATCGCACCTCCTTACGGATACATCGGCGCCGTCGTCAATCCCAGCTTTTCGTCGAAGCCGCAGGCGATGTTGAAATTCTGCACCGCCTGCCCCGCCGCTCCTTTGACGAGATTGTCGATGGCGGAGAGTACGATTACGCGATTTGTCCTTTCGTCGATGTGCCAGCCGAGGTCGCAGAAATTCGAGCCTCGCACATATTTCGTCTCGGGGTATGCGCCGCGCCCGCGCAGGCGAATAAAATATTCGTCCTTATACAGCGATTGGAACGATTCGTCCACCCTGTCCGCCGTAACGCCGTCTGCGAGTTTCGCGTAACAGGTCGAAAGGATCCCTCGGGACATCGGCACGAGATGGGGCGTGAATTGCAACATGATCGGCGTGCCGCAGAGGTCGGAAAGCGCCTGTTCGATTTCCGGCGTATGGCGGTGTGTCGCAACGCCGTAGGCCTTGAAATTATCGAAAAGCTCCGGAAAATGATTGGGAAGCTTTGCCGAGCGGCCTGCACCGGACACGCCGGATTTTGCGTCGATCACGATACTGTCGAGGTCGATCAGTCCGTCTTTGACCAGCGGCGCGAGGGCGAGAATGCTCGCCGTCGTATAGCAGCCGGCGTTGCCGATGATTTTCGCTTCCTTGATTGCTCCCCGATAGAGCTCCGCGAGGCCGTATACCCGCTCCGCGTTCGGGTGGGAATGGCTGACCTTATACCAATGTTCATAGACCGCCGTGTCGTGGAATCGGTAATCCGCACCGAGGTCGATGATCCGCACTGGATAGTCGGCGACGGCCAGCCCGATTTCCATCGCATGGCCTGCGGGCAGGCCGATGAAAATAAAATCGCTGTCCTCCGCTATGCGCTCGATATCCTCCATACTTTCCAGCGGCCTGTCGAACAGCCCGAGGAAATGCGGATAAATCTCTGAAAGGGGTTTTCCCGTATGGCTCTCCGAAGTCGCGTGGACGACCTCCGCCTTTGGGTGCCCTAACAGAATGCGCAGCAGCTCCGCGCCCGCATATCCTGTCGCGCCGATGATACTTACCCTCATGAAAATGCCTCGCTTTCCAATGACTTTCATAATTATACACAAATATTGCATAAAAATGCAATAGGAAAATCAAAATTTTATTCCGTGCTCGCGAAAAATACGCTATAATGGAGCGAACTCGAAAAACGTATGAAAGGATCTGCGCCCATGAAAAAAATGCTCCGCTTATGCGCGGGTCTCATACTTGTATTCTTTCTTGGGTTCTTCCTCGCCGGGGGGCGCGACGTGCTCCGCAAAGAAACGGTGAGCCGCGTCACGGATTGGGCGGCGGACAGCGTTTTGCCCTCCGCGCAGCAGAAAGAGCCTAATCCGCTGGAACACCCGGACGGCATTACCCGCGCCAAGCGCCTTTTGTTTCTAAGGGACGCCGTTGACGAGTGCATATCTGAAAAGAAGATCGTTCCGACAAAGGAATTGCCGGACTCGCTCCTGCAAGCGATCGTCGCCGTCGAGGACGCCAGATTTTATTCGCACCCCGGTTTTGACGTCGAAGGCATCATTCGCGCGACGCTCGTCAATCTTCAAAAAGGAGAGATCGAGGAAGGCGCGAGCACGATTACGCAGCAGCTCATCAAGAACCTTTTTCTCTCGCAGGAACGTTCTTTCGCGCGCAAAACGGAAGAACTGGCTCTCGCCGTGGACCTCGAAATGCGATTTTCCAAGGAAGAGATTCTTTCGCTTTATCTGAATACCATTTATTTTGGTTCGGGATATTACGGCATATACGATGCGTCGCGTGGATATTTCAACAAGGAGCCGCAGGATTTGACGCTTCCGGAAGCCGCCATGCTTGCCGGTCTGCCGAATGCGCCGTCCGTTTATTCCCCTTACGAAGATTTTCTGCTCGCAAAAAAAAGACAGCTTATCGTGTTGGATGCAATGGTGCGCACCGGCATGATTTCGGAACAACTTGCCGAGGAGGCCAAAATCGCGCCCATTTACCTCGCGCATTGATCGAGTTACATAATGCAGATTCAGTAAAACGAGCAAAACAGGGCCTTCATGAAGACGGTTTCAGCCTTCATGAAGAGCCCTGTTTTTTCGTATAGCGATTATTTTCCGGCGCTTTCCGCAGCTTTTTCCCGTTCACGCTGCGCTTTGCGCTCCTCTTTTTCGCGCTCTTTGCGCGCTTTCTTTTCTTCGGCCACCTTATCGCCCTTCTGCTTGTTTATTTCGTCGCCCAAAGCGTCGTAAAAGAGCGAGACCATATCCGAATAGGTCCCGACGGTGTCAAGGTCATCGGGAGCGAGAATGATCTGGTAAGTGTAAAGCAATTCGCTGGTCGCGGCGCTGTACACCTCAAAGAAAAGCACCGTGCGGCGGCTCGTCGTCACCGTAGGAACGAGATATGCGTCGGCATACTGCGCCACTTTGTTCCTGAATACTCGAACGGCAGCAATTCGGTTCAGCGTGTAGAGATCTTTTCCCGTCGTCTGAAGAATGTCTTTCGCAATGACGTCATAAGGCACGACTTTGTATTTTTTCGGCGAGACCTTTGCGCCGCGCGCGTTCAGAACGTCGATATATTCCGCCAGCGTAGGATAGCCCTTTTTCTCTATATAGAGAGGAGCCGCTATAGCCAAAGTCTTTATGTCAGCGACCGTCTGTCCTTCCTGTGGCTTGCCTTCTTCCCAATATGCTGAGGCCAAAGGGCACAAAACCGTCATGAAAACGGTAACTATCAGGATTTGAACGAACTTTTTCATGCGAAAAATTCCCCCTCATACGAAATTTTTGAAGTAAGAAAGTTGGAAAGTAGGAAAGTAGGAAAGTAGGAAAATCTTACTTTCTTACTTTAAAAATTTTATCCTTGCTTAAATCAACCCATGCGCTTTCATCGCGGTCTCAAGTTTTTTCAGGTTCTCCGGCTCCATTTCCGAGAGCGGCAGCCGAAGAGGTCCGGCCGCATAGCCCATCATACGCATCGCGGTCTTGGCCGGGATTGGGTTCGTCTCGCAGAAAAGCGCGTCCACGATATCGGTGCAGGCAATCTGGAGCTTAGCCGCTTCTTCCACCTTGCCGTCGAAGTACAGTTGGCAGATATCGTGAGTTTCCTTCGGCATGACGTTTGACAGCACCGAGATGACACCCATGCCGCCCAGGGAAAGAATCGGCACGATCTGGTCGTCGTTGCCCGAGTACACCGCCAGTTCGTCGCCCACCGCGAAACGCAGGCGCAGAATCGACGAAAGGTCGCCGTTCGCCTCTTTTACCGCGACGATATTCGGGTGCTTGGAAAGCGCCGCGTAAGTCGACACTTTGATGGAAACGCCCGTACGCGACGGCACGTCGTATAAGATGCACGGGATATTCACGCTGTCGGCGATCTTCGTGAAGTGCTCGATCAGTCCTTTCTGCGTGCATTTATTGTAATACGGCGTCACGAGTAAAAGCCCGTCGGCGCCGACTTTTTCCGCATACTGCGAAAGCTGCACCGCGTAAGCAGTATCGTTCGAGCCGGTACCGGCGATGACGGGTACGCGCTTTTTTGTATACTCGACGGCAAACTTGATCGCTTCTTTGTGCTCCGCATCGCTCATCGTTGCGGCTTCGCCCGTCGTACCCGCGACGATAATTGCGTCCGTATGGCCCGCAATCTGCGCGTCGATCATGCGGCCAAACTCAGGGAAATTGACGCCGTCCTCGGTGAACGGAGTGACAATGGCGACGCCGGCGCCCTTGAAGATCAATTTCTTCATAAAGACTTCTCCTTTTCGTCAAGGAATAACTGAAGATTTTTTCAGCGATTCCGTAAAATCAATCTCATTATATTGCATTCACGGGCATTATGCAAGAAGGGACGAAAGCAATCAAACGCTTCCGTCCCTTTCTTTTGGATATTATCAGTTTTTTACGCGACTTCGTCGGCCGCGGCAATCGCCTCGTTGAAACGACGGACGATTTCGTCGAATGAATACAGCCCGTCCTCGTTCGCTTGCAAGCCCTTCAGCTGCAACGGCACAATGGTCGGCGGATGCTCCAGCGACAGCGGCTCGCGGCTTTGCATCTGCTTCGCGCTCTGATAGACGAGCTTCAGCGAACCGTAACTCTCCCCGTCTTCGTTAATCCGCTTCTCGATGACGAGCTTCGCCCCGATCGGCGTTCTCTCCTCAATGGTGTCTTGGAGCGTGTATTCCTCGACGCCGAGCGCCGGCAGAACCGTTGCCAGATTGACGTCGTGGCCGCATAGGAACGTGAAAATCCGTCCGTCCTCCGCCATTTCGTCCCGCATGACGGCAAGCAACGGACGCGCGAAATGTCCTGACATCGTCGGCAAATAGAAGTACGCGTTGATGCCCATGTCCTTGACCCGCGTAATGCCTTGCCACTGCTTGAAGGTCAGCGTATGTCCGAAAGCCGCCTGCGGCGTTTCTTCTTCTCCGTTTGCTTCATAATATTGCAGCGACAGCGCGTCACTGGCGCGTCCGGCCACGCGAAGCGAGCCGGTCAACCGCATTGTGTCAATATCAAAGGATAAATCGTCCGCAGTGAATGACGTCATCCCCTTTTTCTGTGCGTATTCTGAATCCTTAAAATCTATTATTTCCGCAATTAATGCGGCGTCAGACTCCAGCCGCTTTCCAATTCCACGGATGCCTCCCAACGCTTCAATTTCTTTTGCCGTCCGCGCGCGAAATTCGTCGCTGAGAGTTTCAGGCGGCGAGGGCAAAAACACCGGATCGGACTCGTTCAGCTCGAAATGACGCTCGACGCGGATATTCGCAATCGGCAGCATCCCGGAGGAAAAATACCGCGCCGTGGCGATCGTGCGCTGATAGGAGTTGGCGTAAAAACGCATCTCGCCAATTTCCGGTACATAGTTTGCGCCGATCAGTCCTTCGCTCTCGAGCCATTGGCGGAAATACTGCCCCATGATTGTCTCGAGCTGGGCGCCTTTCATCGAAAGTTCTCCCGGTCCTGCCGTCCAATGGAACCACGAATGCGGCGTCAGCGAATTCACGATGCGGCTTCCGCCTTTAGTGGGTGAACGGAGATTATGGCGGCTCAAAACCAGCACCTTCGAGAGCCTATACCGCTCCTCTCCTTCCAACGCCTGCGCCGTTTGCCCGGCGAATGTGGAAACCAGGAGAAGGAAAACGAAAAACAGTAAAACTACCTTGTTTTTCCGCACTGATTGATGCTCCTTTCTTTTGCCTCTGAAAATGCTTTACTCCATCGCGCGAACGATGCGACTGAAGAGAGCTTTGTTCTCTTTGACCTTTTCTTCTCCGCCGAAGACGCAGAACGTATTTTTTTTCATGCAGGCGTCGACAAGAGGAGCCAAGTTGCGAATCGCAGATTCGTCCGTTGCGAGAATCTGATCGCGCTCCTGCTGACGGTCTTCCTCCGTGATTCCGCGCAGATACAAAATCTGGGCAAGATTTCCCTTCATTTGCGGCGTCAGCGGCGTATCCACCGCCGCGATTGTCCCGATAATATATTTTGTCATTTCCCGGACCGACGCTGTGAAGTTTTTCAGATAATCCGCGATTTCATCGTAGACACGCAATGTCTCCGAAAGATTCGGATCCCGATAGGACGTAAACAGCATCAGGCCGTTTCGCGCGAACTGCGTCGACGCGCCGTAGGCGCCTCCCTGCACCCGAAGACGCGTCCAAAGGTATCCGTACCTCATGATGGTTTCGAGAACACGCATCGTGCCGGTGTATTTATATCCGAGATGAACGAAGTTTTCTCCTTTTCCTACATACTGCACCCGACTTGACGTCACGATTGCCTCGTTTTTCACCGGATTAACCCCGACCTGCTTTGCAGCCGGATATTCTTCGTCGTCCAAGGCTTCAAGCAGCGGAGTGATTGCAGATTCGACTGCGGAATAAGCCTTCTTTTCCGTCGTCACGCCGAGAATCAAACCATGTTTTGTAAACATCTGCTTCAGGAGTTTCGAGAGTTGTTTCCCGATATCTGCCGCTCTTTCTTCGAAATTCGCATCCAGTTCCTTAAGGAAGCGGTAATAGGAAAGATAATTCTCGTCTTCGAAACGGCTGGCGGGAGCACTATAAGAACTCAGACGGACCGCCAGTACGCGATTCGGCGTATTCAAAATCAGTCGCTCCACGCCTGCCAGCGTCTGCTTGATTAATTCCCGCAGCCGTTTAGCATCCGAGAATTTTGATTTCGTGAGAATTTCCGCTAAGAGTTTGCCAAGCTCCGGCAGTTTTCTGACGAGCACTCTCGCCTTAACGATCGTTTTTACGTACCATTCGTCTGTCGTATCCCCTCGCGTCATGGAAGTTACGTTATAGCTGACGCCTCCGGTATGGAGGTTGATGAGATTCGTCAAATCCGCGTACGAATGGTCTTCCGTATCAACGGCTCCTAAAATCTCGCAAAGCAAGTATGCATAATGCTGTTGTTCCTGCGTAATCGACGCGCCGTCAAAAAATAACGTCAGATAAGCGATCCCGTTGGTTACGACGTCGCTGTAAAGAACCTTATGCCCGCTCAAGGTCCGCTCTTCCAGCGGCAGCTTCTCCGCCGTTTTCCTGATATCCGACAGCTTGAGCAGCGGAATTTTCTCCAACATTTCCGGCGAGTCCGGCGTCTGCTGCAGTTTCTTGAGCCGCGCCGTCGTCGCGATAATCTCGTCGATATCCGCCTCGCTCATCGACGCTTTCCTATCCGCCAGCATTTTTTCTGTCGCGGCTTCGCGCTCAGCCGCCATCGTGCGGCTCGGTTTCATGGTGATCAAGACTTGATGCGGATTGTCGAGAATGCATCGACGCAAGAGTCCCTCATAAAAACCATTGTCCAACCCTTCGCGCAGCTTTTGGAATTCTTCTTCGTAGAAGAGCGGTTCCGCAGGGTCGCCCCCATACAGCCAGCGCGTCATCACACTGAGATTGTAGACGAGGCCTTTTGGCGTCGAAGCGAAGTCAGATTCTCGCACCTTGAATTCCAAAAGATTCAGAGACGCTTCCAAAAGCGTGCGGTCAATGCCCTCCCGTGCCAATTTTTCCACCGTATCCGTCACGACTTGATAGAAACGTTCCGCGTCTTCGGGTTCGGCGTTCGTCACTTCGACGGAAAGATTCGGCTGATAAATCTGCGTTTCCAAGGAAGCGGAAACATCTTTTCCGATACCGGCGTCCATCAGAGCCTGCGTGATGGGAGCGGCGTCCGTCATGAAAAGCGCGTGGACGAGGACGCCCATGCCGGAACGCGTCAGGCGGTCTTCGGAATCGCAGACGATCGTGCCCAGCGCGAGATACGTCTTTTCTTTCGTGTCCTCCTCCGCGCCCACCGGATACTCCGCCGTGATACGCTTCATCGAGTCGAAGCGAGCCTGCTTTTTCAGTTCCGAATCGATTTCCTGCCGCGAGAAGTGAGACAGATACGCCTCGTCGAGGAACGCCAGCTGTTCCTCGATATTCATGTCGCCGTATAAATAAATATAACTATTGGACGGATGGTAATATTTCTTATGGAAAGCGACAAAACTTTCCTGCGTGATTTCTGGGATTTTTTCGGGATTGCCGCCGGACTCGAAAGCGTAAGCGGTGTCGGGATACAGCTGTTTTAAAAGTTCCGTTTCAAGCAAATCCTCAGGCGACGAGGTCGCTCCCTTCATTTCATTATATACGACGCCGCTGTAGCGGAGCGGAGCGTCCGGATTGTCTATCTCGTAATGCCATCCTTCCTGCAGCAATACTTCCGGCTTGTCATACATCTGCGGATAAAAGACCGCGTCAAGATAGACGTCCATCAAATTTCGAAAATCCTGCGCATTCCGGCTTGCCACCGGATATATCGTCTTATCCGGATACGTCATCGCATTCAAGAAGGTATTCAAAGATCCCTTGACCAACTCGACAAACGGTTCTTTCAACGGGAATTTTCTCGAACCGCAAAGCGTCGAGTGTTCCACGATATGTGCGGACCCCGTATCGTCTATCGGAGGCGTGCGAAAAGCAATCGAAAATACTTTGTTGTCATCCTGATTGCTGACAAAAAACAACCTCGCGCCGCTCTTTTCATGTTCAAAAAGGAAACACTTTGATGTAATTTCCGGTATTTCCTTTATTTCCATCAATCGAAAACCATGTACCTTGTCGTTTACACGCATCTATAAAATCTCCTTTCGAATTATCGTTTGCAATAGAAATCGGCCTATCAATTATACGAAGATATTATATCATACCAGCCGTACGAACACAGCCCCTCTTTGCTTTCTTCCCTGCGAATATGCTACAATACGCTCAAAGCATTTCAACAAAAACCGAAAGGAGACTTTCCTTTGGATTCTCAAACCTGCCTTGAAATTCTTCGAGACGTATATAAGGATAATCAATTTATTTCTTACTGTGGGATCACGATTGACGCCGTACGATACGGAGAGGCCACTTTGAGTCTTGTCGTCGACGATACGAAGCATACGAACCAATATGGCTTCACACATGGCGGCGCGTTGGAGGCGCTTGCCGACATTGCCCTCGGCGTTGCCTGCGCCACCGTCGGAAAACGTGTGATGACGCTCTCTTTTAATATGAACTTCATCAAGAACATTCACGCCGGGGAGCGCGCCACCGCCGTCGCCGTCGTTCGGCATAACGGCCGCCGCACGATGGTCGTCGACGTCGACACTACGACGGACGACGGCGAACTGATGACCCGCGCCACCGCCACGATGTTCGTCCGCGATTGCTATGATAATATTCCCGAAAAATGGTAAACGTAACAGACAAAAACGAAGGACTGCCGCAGAGTATTTTCGCTCTCCGCGACAGTCCTTCGTTTTTATTGCGAATCTTCTTTCGACGCCTTATGATTTTTTATTCTTTCTTTCCTGGAACATTCTCGCGTTATAATCATAATTATACTGAACCATGTGATCCGGTTTGATGTCGATGGTCTGTACCGAGTAGAGCTTCATGCCGATCGTGGAGAGCTGATACATTTCCCACGCCCGTAAGAACTTTTGGAGTTCCGCCGCATCGCTGGACTTGTCCGCTTCTCCCGAAAGCTCTCCGCCTCCCGGCATCAAAATCACAAGGAAGTAGCTGCCTTCGGGAATCCCGGTGAAAGCATACTTGCCGTTCTCATCCGCCTTGGCGATGAAAATATCCGCCCCCGTGGGCGCAATGCCGTCTTTGTACCATGCGAGAAGCTCTGCTTCGGATAACGCGTTCATGTCCGTCGCGCGGGAAATGAGCTGGAGTTCGATAGCGTTTTCCGTTTTTTTCTTTTCGCCGCCGATGGCGACGCCGACGCCGGACTGTCCCCGATCCCAATTTCCGCGTCCGCTGTCGCGCACGACAAGCTCCACGCCGAGATCGAGCGGACCTTTGACCTTGCCTTCGACGCCGCCGTCCGCCGCGCACGCTGTCCCCGTCATAAGCAAAAATGCCGCCGCCATGGCCGCCAATTGTTTTTTCATACGAAACCCTCCCATTTTTTGCTGTTTAAAAAATTCGACACGACCGTCTAAATTCCTTTTTCTTTGTAAAAAAAATAGCCCTCCTGAAAAGAAGGGCAAAATATGAATCAACAGAAATGATGGTCGATGTGGAGTACGGCCCGATCTTTCGGGCTTTGTTTAAGGAAACGGCGCAGGAACGCACGTCGAAGTTCCCGGTCGCTCATCGGGAGGTCTTCCGGGCACGACACCTCGAAACTGATTTTCCGTCCGCCCCGATAGGGCACAATCTGGAAGTCATGGATTGCGAGTCTCGTGTCGATTGAGGTCAATAGACGTGAAGCCAGTACATACAGGCGGTCGGCCTCCGGGTCGTCCGTGGCGACGGGGTCGATATGCACGGTCACAAAAATCTGGAGACTGCCCCAGATTTTGCGCTCGATGCGGTCCGCCAAATTATGCGCTTCAATCAGCGGCATTTCCGCGGGAAGTTCGATATCCAGCGTCGCAAAGGTACGCCCGGCGCCGTAACCGTGCAGCACGAGGTCGTGGACGCCGAGCACGCCCTTTTCCTCCATGGCAATTCGACGGACGTCCGCTGCCAGCGACGGGTCGTTCGCCGTTCCCATTAAAGGATCGGCGGCAGCCCGGAGAGCTTCCCAACCGCTGTAAAGAATAAAACCAGAGACGAATATGCCCGCCCAGCCGTCGATATTGATGTCGGCCAGCGCGTAAGCGCCCAGAGAAGCGAGAACACCGGAAGTCGCGAGGCAGTCCGTCAGGCTGTCCGTTCCCGCCGCTTCAAGAGCGGCAGATTGTATACGTTTTCCGACCTTGAAGTACATATTGGCAAGGCCGACCTTCAAAAGCAAAGAAAGCGCCAAAAGCGTGACGCCGATTCGATCGATGGAAAGCGGCTCCGGCGTGAAGATTTTTTCCACCGAGGTGCGAAATAATTCGACGCCCACAAGCAGAATAACCGCCGCGACGAAAAGGCCCGCCAGATATTCGGCGCGTCCATGGCCGAAGGGATGCTCCGAGTCGGCGGGACGACCTGCAATCCGGAAGCCTAAGATCATCGCCAGCGAAGTTCCCGCGTCGGATAAATTGTTCAACGCATCCGCCACGACGGCCACCGCCCCACAGGCGACGCCGACGGCCAGCTTGACCGCGAACAATATAAGATTAACGCCAATCCCAATGACGCCTGCCCGCTCGCCGCAACGTTGCCGTGCCGCGTAGCCGTCGCCCTCGTTTGGCAAAAGGAGCAACCGATCCAGAACCATTTCATGATCCCCTTTTTTATCTTCGCAACGATAATGAAAATGAGAGCATCTTGCACTCTCCCGCATAATGCAGAACTGCCTCCCTGAATTTCAGGAAGGCAGTTTCATATTTTTTACTTATTATACGGACAGGTATATCATTTGTCAAGGAAACAAAATTACGCTTCGGTAAGGAACGCCAGATATCCTTTCGTTGCCTCGTAAAGGTCGACGATGCTCGTGACCTCCCACGGCGCGTGCATGGAAAGGACGGGAACGCCGCAGTCGATAACCTGCATGCCGTAAAGCGACATGATATAGGCAATCGTTCCGCCGCCGCCGAGATCGACGCGTCCCAGCTCCGCCGTCTGGAAACGTACTTTATGTTTATCCATGATCTTGCGAAGTTCGGCGATGTATTCGGCGTTGGCGTCATTGGAGCCGGATTTGCCGCGGGAACCCGTGAATTTATTGAACACCATTCCGCCGCCGAGATAAGCGACGTTCTTCTTATCGAAAGCGCTCGCGTAAAGAGGGTCGAATCCGGAACTGACGTCCGACGACAGCATTTTTGAATTTGCCAGCGCGCGGCGAAGTCTAAGCTCGCCTTTCTCTCCCAATGTTTCCATTAGTTCTGCCAGCGTATTTTCAAAGAAACGCGACTGCATGCCGGTGGCGCCTACGCTTCCTATCTCTTCTTTATCGACGAGCAGACAGCAGGCAGTACGCCGCGTTTTTTTCGTTTCCAGCATCGCGCGCAGGGAAGTAAAGGCGCAGACTCGGTCGTCCTGCCCGTAGCCGAGGGTCATGCTGCGGTCAAATCCCATGGCGCGGGCGCAGCCGGCAGGCACTAAGGTCAGCTCGGCCGAGACGAAATCGTCGTTCGTGATCCCGTATTTCGTATTGAGAATCGCGAGTACTCCCGATTTGACCGCATTTTTATCTTCGTCCGGCAGAGGCAGGCTTCCGACGAGAATATCCAGTTTTTCGCCTTCTATCACTTTCGCCGCTTTTTTCTCCATCTGTTCCTGCGCAAGATGGATCAAAAGATCGGTGACGCAAAAAACAGGGTCCTTTTCATCTTCGCCGACGGTAATATCCAGCGTCGTTCCGTCCTTCTTTACAACGACGCCATGAAGCGCCAAGGGAAGAGCTACCCATTGGTATTTCTTGATACCGCCGTAATAATGCGTATCAAGATACGCCATATTCCCTTCCTCATATAAAGGGTTCTGTTTGAGATCAAGCTTGCAGGTGTCTATATGGGCGCCGAGAATGGCGAGGCCATCCTCGCAGGGACGTTCTCCGATTTGAAAAAGAGCAACCGTCTTTTTCATACCGACGGCATAAACCTTGTCTCCGGTTTTCAGCTTTTTCTTTTTGCGAATCGCTTCGGATAATTCTATATATCCTGCCGCTTTTGCCATGCGAATCGTTTCCGAGACGCTTTCCCGTTCCGTCTTGCATTTCGATATGAAATTTCTGTAGTCGTCAGCCAGCGCATGAGCTCGTTTCTTTTCCGCCGTCGTATAGGTATTCCATACGTGGATATCTTTTTCGTCCTTATTTTTTTTGCTTTTTTTATCAGCCATTTTTATCAGCTCCCGCATTCATAATCATCTTTTCGACGATTGCCTGAAAATCTTCTTTCGTTTCCGCTCGGTTGAAAGCCTCCCGAAGTTCTCCCCCTCCTGTCATGCCTTTCGTATACCATGTGGCATGCTTTCGCATTTCTCTTGCGCCGATATAATCTCCCTTGTAGCGAATCAACATATCAAGATGCCGCAACAAAAGATCTCCTCGTTCTTTCACCGTCGGCGGGGCAGGTTCGACGCCCGTTTCCAAAAAAGAACGAAATGTGCGGAATATCCATGGATTTCCTTGGGCAGCCCGCCCAATCATTACGCCGTCGCATTCGGTCTCGCGAAAAATACGCGACAAATCGTCTGTCGTCCTGATATCTCCGTTGGCGATTACAGGAATCTGCACCGCACGTTTTACGTCGGCGATAACGCTCCAATCCGCGTGGCCTTTATAATACTGTTCGCGGGTGCGGCCATGAACCGCGATTGCCGCCACGCCTGCAGCCTCGGCTCGTCGCGCCATATCTATCGCATTTATGTTTTCCGAATCCCAGCCGATTCTCATTTTTATTGTCACAGGCAGCCGCGTTGCCCGAACCAACGCTTCCATGATACGGCCTGCCCTTTCAGGGTCCCTTAAAAGTGCGGAACCCGCGCCGTTTTTCACAATTTTCGGCGCGGGACAACCCATGTTGAAATCAATGACGTCCGCACAGCCTAAAGTCTCGACGTAAGCCGCGGCTTCCGCTACCGGTTCCGGCTGCGCGCCAAAAAGCTGCA
>JAEERZ010000262.1 GCA_016286075.1 Selenomonadaceae bacterium | reverse complement strand
GGAGCGCAACCTGATAAAGAAACTGCTGGCCAAGGGAAAGCCGGAAGAGAAGGGAGCGCCGGCGGCAAAGCAGGGCGCAAAGCCTCCGGTCAAGGAGGAGCAGCCGAGGCAGGCGCAGGGACATACAAAGGAACAACGGCCTGCTGCGCAGGCCCAGCGGCCCGGCGGAAGGCCTCCGGTACAAACGAAGCCTTTGGTGATGGGAACGGTGCGGCGTATCGCTCGCGGAGCGGATATCCGCGCGGCGGCGGAAGCTGCGGCCCGCGCAGAGGCGGAAGCAAAAGAAGCTGCGGAGCGTGCGGCGAAAGAGGCGGCCGAATCCGCAAACAGGCCGACGTCGCTTGAAACGCAAAGACGTCCGGAGGAGCCTGCAGTCGTGACTCCGACGGGACAGAACGAGCCGCGTCAGCCGCAGTATGCGCAGGAATCGACGCAGACGACGCAAAGACCTGTACAGCAACAGGGCGAACGCCGCCCCATGCAGCAGGGAGGAGAGAATCGTCCGACAGGAGGAAGAAACGGACATATGCAGGGAGCCGTCGCGGTGCGTCCGCAGCAGAACATGGGCAACAATCAGGGCTCGAACCAGAACCAGGGACGCCGGAACGGCTCCGGAGACGGCAACCGCCGGGGGAACAACGACGGCGGAAATCGTCGCAACCGCGACAACGGTATCGGCGGCAAGCGCAACGGAAAGAATCAGCGCGACGACCGCAGGAACAGCAACAGTGGGAATTTCAACAACGGCGGCTTCAATCGGAATGAAAACCGTCCGGGGCGTAAGAACCGGAAAAACAAGAATCAGCAGCCGCCGCCGCAGAAGGTGGAAATCGCGCGTCCGACGCATATCAAAATCGGCGAGGAGATCGCCGTCCGGGATTTGGCCAGCAAGATGAGCTGCACGGCGGCCGACGTCATCAAGAAGCTCTTCCTGATGGGCGTGGTGGCGACCATCAATCAGGAGATTGATTTCGATACGGCGACGTTGGTGGCCAGTGAATTCGGCGTAACGGTGGAAGCTTTGCCGCCGGAGGTCGATCTGACGGAGATTCCGGAGATCGAGGACGATCCGAAGACGCTTGTCCTCCGTCCGCCGGTGGTTACCGTTATGGGCCACGTCGATCACGGCAAGACTTCGCTCCTCGACGTTATTCGCAAAAGCTCCGTGGCGCGCGGCGAGGCTGGCGGTATTACCCAGCATATCGGCGCGTATCAGGTCAACTGCCAGGGCAAGAAGATCGTATTCCTCGACACGCCGGGGCACGAGGCCTTTACGGCGATGCGCGCACGCGGCGCGCAGGTTACGGATATCGCGATTCTCGTCGTCGCGGCTGACGACGGCGTGATGCCGCAAACCATTGAGGCTATCAATCACGCGAAATCGGCCAACGTGCCGATCATCGTGGCAATCAATAAGATCGACAAGCCGGGGGCAAACCCCGATCACGTCAAGCAGCAGCTTGCCGAGCATGAGCTGATTTCCGAGGAGTGGGGCGGCGACGTCATCATGGTACCCGTTTCCGCGAAGAAAGAGATCGGTATCAACGACCTTTTGGAAACGATTCTGCTCGTGGCCGAAGTGCAGGAACTGAAGGCCAATCCGAACCGCGAGGCCCGCGGCGTCATCATCGAGGCGCAGCTTGATAAAGGACGCGGCCCGGTGGCGACGGTGCTGGTGCAGAGCGGTACGCTCCGCATTGGCGATTCCATCGTGGCGGGCACGACTTTCGGTAAAGTCCGCGCCATGATCAACGACCGGGGCGAGAATGTGAAAAAAGCCGGTCCGTCCATGCCTGTCGAGGTGCTCGGCCTCTCCGACGTGCCGGAAGCCGGCGACGAGCTGGCTGCTCTCGACGAGAAGCTCGTACGCGCCATCGCGGATAAGCGCATCGAAAAGCAGCGCACGGAGCTGATGAAGTCCAAGAAGGTTTCCCTCGACGATCTGTTCCATCAGATTCAGGAGGGACATATCAAGGATCTCAACATCGTCATCAAGGCGGACGTGCAGGGCTCCGTAGAAGCGCTGACCGGCTCGCTCCTGGCGCTGAACAAGAATGAGGAAGTGCGCGTCAGCATCGTTCACTCCGGCGTCGGCGCGGTCAGCGAGTCCGACGTTATGCTGGCGGCGGCGTCCAACGCGTTGATTATCGCGTTCAACGTGCGGCCAGACGCCAACGCGCGGAAAGCGGCGGACGCTGAGAAGATCGACATCCGGACCTATCAGGTCATTTACGACGCGCTGAACGACGTCAAAGCGGCTATGTCCGGCATGCTTGCGCCGAAGTTCAAGGAGGTCGTCAGCGGCAAGGTCGAGATCCGTCAGGTCATGAAGTTCTCGAAAGTTCTCGTTGCGGGCTGCTATGTGATGGAAGGCAAGGTCACCAACAATTCCAAGGTCCGCATTATCCGCGATCACATCGTGGTCTTCGACGGCGAAGTGGATTCCCTGCGCCGGTTCAAGGACGACGTCAAGGAAGTGGCGGCGGGCTACGAGTGCGGCCTTACGCTGAAGGACTATCGCGACTTCAAGGAAGGCGACATCCTCGAAGTTTACGAAATGGAAGAGATAGAGACTTCCATTGCCGAGGTCAACGCCGCGGCGGAAGAACAGGAAAACTGATGCTATAAAAACTGCCTGCGGAGGCTTCGCCGTTTTCTGCGGCGCAGTTTCGCAGGCAGTTTGTTTTTGACAAGTCACGGAATGGAAAGGAAGTAAACGTATGGGACAGCTTCGGATGGAGAGAGTCCAGGAGCTGATGAAACAGGAAATCAGCAAGATCATCTTGGAGGACGTCAAGGATCCGCGCGTCGGGTTTGTAACCGTCACAAGAGTCCATGTGACCAGCGACCTTCGCTCGGCGCGCGTATTCGTCAGCCTGATGGGCAGCGACGAGCAGATGGAGGCCTGCTGGCGCGGGCTGAACCGTTCGCTGGGCTTCATTCGCCGCGAGGTCGGTCATCGCGTCAGGCTTCGTTATACGCCGGAGCTTTCGTTGGAAATTGACGATTCGATGGCTTACAGCGCGCATATTCAAGAACTTCTGCTGCGAGTGCAGAAAGAGGAAGCGGAGAAAGGGGCGGAGGGC
>JAEERZ010000261.1 GCA_016286075.1 Selenomonadaceae bacterium | reverse complement strand
GGCGGAGGCGCTGGCGACGGGCGAGGGCAAGCTGGACCGTCCGTTTGCTGAGCGGGTGCGAGGCTGGGTACCGCTGGAAGGCTGGCCGGACGTGGTCGTGCATTTTTCATTGGCCGTTCCGGAAGTGAATTCTTGAAACAGGAAAAAATAGGCACGAATGTTTGTACACAAGCTGTGGATGAAATTGTGGACAAATCAGGAAAAACTCCCGTCGTCATGAGCACGCGCCGGCCGCGACGTCTGCGCCCGCCTTTGCCTGCGCGGGAACATGGATGCAAAGGGCCAAGGAGCGGACTTATTTTAAGGAAATTCTTATTTTATTGCCCTTGAATCTAAAAAAAGAGTTTGCTATAATGTCAGCGATGTAAAACAACCGTGTTTTCGCGGGAACAAGAAAAAGGAGACAGGAAAATGATCAAATTGGAAAAGAAACACATCAAGATTTTCAGCGTCGTGATCGCGGCAGTCTTCGTCGGCAGCGTCGTCGCGCTGGCTCTTACGCAGATGGGCGGCCTGACGGGCGGCACCGCTTCGGCGGCGTCCTCCAGCATCGGCGTCGTCGATTTCCGTCAGATTATGGGACAGTCCTCGGATGTCCAGGACGCGAACACGAAGATGCAGCTGGCCGTCGAGGAAGCAAGGCAGGATTTTGAGTCCAAGACCGCCGGGATGAGCGACGAGGAAAAGCAGAACTATTACCAGCAGTCCCAGGAGAAGCTGGCACGCAAGCAGCAGGAGCTTTTCGACCCGATCCAGAAGAAGGTAGAGGCTGAGGTCAAGTCCGTCGCCGAGGCGAAGGGCCTTTCCGTGGTCATCGCCAAAGAAGCCGTCGTTTACGGCGGGCAGGACATCACGCAGGACGTGATCCGCAAGATGGCGAAGTAATTTCCAAGAGGATATGCATTTTTCGTACCGAGCGCGCATAAGCGGCTCGGTACTTTTCTAAGGAAGCAACGAATAAATTGAATCGGGCCACGGCGAGGGATGATTCGGTCTGCAAGGGGGAAAGACGGCCATGGGAAGCAACGGGGAGAACCGCCCGACGGGCGGCGGACGAAAAGCGGCGGTTGTCGGCTTTTTGACCCTTGCGATCTTGGTCGCCGTTTCCTTCGGCTGGCTTTGGCTGAGGCCGGAACCGGGCCCCGACGCCGTGCCGGCGGAGAAGAGCGAGCTGGAAGCGTCCGGGTTTGTCCGGCTCGGGGAGGCGGCAAGCAAGCATCCCGCTTACGGCACGCTGCTGCGGCTCCGCGGCGAGCGGGCGCAGCTGGCGGACCTCTTGGCGGGGCAGGAGAAGCGGCTGCTGGCGCTGACGGCGCCCGACGCGATCAAGAAGCCTTTCGACGATGCGGTGGACCAGAAGAAGAAACTGCAGCTCGCAAAGGAGAACCACGAGTTTCTGGAACGGCTGGCGGAAGAGGAGAAGGCGAAGCGAGAGGAGACGCGGGCAGTTTACGAGGCGGCCCGGGACGAGATCAACGCCGCGTATTTCAACGAGATCTTCAATACGCAGCTGAAGCTGGACAATGCGGACATCATGCGGCTTTCCGAGGCGACCGTGGCGGATTTGAAGCGTCATTTGGACAATCTCCAGCGGGAGCGGGGCCGCCACCAGTTCGAGCTGTACCAGAAATACGAGGCGGAAATCCGCGCCTACAAAGAAGAGCTTGCCCGGCAGCATGGGATAGACCTCGCGGCGATCGAGCAGGCGACGGACGACCGGGTGCGCGCCGAGGAGATGCGGAAGCGCAGCGAGGCGCAGATGCGGAATTTGGACGCGATCCAGAAGAACATGCTGGACGCCACGGAGCTTCGCATGCGCATCCAGGATACGAAGAACGCGATCCGCGCCAAGGAAAAGGAACTTTTGGCCGTAGAGGGCGGCATGACGACGGACTTGGCGTCCATGGCGGCAAAGCTGGCCGTCCGGCATCATCTTTCCGTCGTTTACGCGTCGCCGGTGACGGCGGGGCTGCCTGCGGCGGGAAAGAATCCGGACCCGGCGGACGGGCTTTTCGTCGTCGGGGGGACGGCGAAGGACCTGACGGAGGAGCTGGTCCGGGAGATTGCAAGGTCCGGCCGGCAAAAGAGCGCGGAGTGAAGAAGGAAAGCTACTTTAACGAGAAATGAGGAATCGACGGATGAAGTTCAACAAGATGGCGCGGGGGGTTGGCGCGGCGCTTTTGCTCGCGGTTTCCATAGGCGTTTCCGGCTGCTCGGAGAAGACCTCTCTCGTCGGCTATTACGATGCGGACCGCATCGAGACCGAGGCCGTGCAGATCAAGAAGCTGCAGGAGGAAGGCACGGCGAAGCTCCGGGAGAAGCAGACGGAGCTCGAGTCGAAGATGAAAGAGAAGCAGACGGCGATGGAGGCGAAGTTCAAGGAGAAGCAGGACGCCGTCATGGCGCGTCTCCAGGCCAAGGAAGACGAGTTCAACCAGAAGGTGCAGGCGAATCCGCCCAAGTCGCAGGAAGAAGCGGACAAGGTTCAGGCGGAAGCGGACGAGCTGGGCAAGACGCTGCAGCAGGAAGCGGAAACGGAGATGCAGAAGCTGCAGCAGGAGGCCTCGACGGAAGCCCAGAAGATACAGCAGGAGGCCAGCATGCAAATGCAGGGCATCCGGACGCAGTATCAGATGCAGATGCGCCAGAAGCTGGACACGGCCGTGGACGAGATCGCGCGGGCGAAGAAGCTGGACGTGATCCTGGACAACAGCAGCATGCAGAAGTCGGTGTTGTACGGCGGCGTGGACATTACGGAAGACGTGCTGGAAAAATTGAAGTGAGGCAAATCGTATGAAGATGACGCTGGGAGAGATCGCTGCGCTCGTGAGCGGGCGGCTGGAGGGGGACGCTTCCCTGACGGTGGAAGGGGCGGCGAATCTGGAAAACGCGCGGGAAACGGATGTGACGTTTGCCGTGGAGCCGCATATACAGGAAGCGAAAGCGGTAAAGGCAGGCGCGATTTTGCTGCCGGAAGGGACGGAAACGTTCCCGATACCCGCGATTTATGTTGAGGACCCGAGGGCGGCCTTTGCGAAGCTGTTGGAGGCGTTCACGCCGCCGCTGTCTTTCCCGGAGGGCGTAAGCAAG
>JAEERZ010000260.1 GCA_016286075.1 Selenomonadaceae bacterium | reverse complement strand
AGGGGAGAAAAGCCGGCTTCCGCCAGCAGTGTTTCGCTGGCGCGTACCGTATGGAAGGGCGACGGCGCTTGGGCAATGAAAGCCAAAAGTTCTTGGAACATAAGGAAAGACGCCTCCTATAATAGTGAAGATTTTCCAACATGATAACATATTTTTTCGTGGGGCGCTATCGAAAACGGCGAATGGCGTAGACCGGGGGCGGGGGGCGTGGTATAATGTGTTCGCTTGGCAAGCGCGAGCCGCAGGCGATGCGCGAGCATAGCGAACCATATCCACTGTGTGGTATAATGGGAGCAGAAAATAATCGGCGGGGCGGGAAATTCCGATGCATGAGATGGCGATTGCCGAGGGGATTTTTGATATTGCGAAAGAGCAGGCGGCGAAGGAAAACTCGGCCCGGGTCATGAAAATCGGGTTGCTGATCGGCGAGATGGCGGGCGTCGAGGAGGAAGCGCTCCGGTTTTGCTTTTCGGCGCTCGTGCGGGGAACCTTGGCGGAAAACGCGGAGCTTTCGATAAAGCGTGTGCCTCTTGTCGGGCGCTGCGGCGCCTGCGACTATGAGAAGCCGATTGAAAATTATAATTTCATTTGCCCGAGATGCGGCGGCGGGCTTTCCGTCGTCAGCGGACGGGAGCTACGAGTGGAATATGTGGAGATGGAATAATATTATGGAAGTAAACGTGATGCAGGATATCTTGGGAAAGAACGACGCGCTGGCGGAAGCGATGAAAGCGGATTTCGCGGCGCGCCGTATTTTCGTGTTGAACCTGATGGGGTCGCCCGGCTCAGGCAAGACGACGCTCCTCGAGGCGACGCTTCGCGCGCTTTCCGGCGAGCTTCGGATGGCCGTGATCGAGGGCGACCTTTTTACGTCGAAGGACGCCGACCGCATTGGCGCCTGCGGCGCGCAGGTGGTGCAAATCAACACGGCGGGCGGATGCCACCTCGACGCGCCTATGGTGGAAAAGGCGCTGAAATCCCTCGACCTCGACCGCCTCGACCTGATCGTCATCGAAAACGTCGGCAATCTTGTCTGCCCGGCGGAGTTCGCGTTGGGCGAGGACGCGAAAGCGGTGGTGCTGTCGGTGACCGAGGGCGACGACAAGCCGATGAAGTATCCGTTGATGTTCAAAGAATCCGCCGTGGCGCTGCTCAATAAGACCGACCTCCTGCCCTTTACGAATTTTGATTTGGCGCAGGCGTCGGAAGACATTCGGACGATTCATCCCGGCGCGGAGGTGCTGCCGATTTCCGCGACGAAAGGCGACGGCATGGACGCGTGGTTTGATTGGCTGCGGGCGAGAATAAAAAGGAAAAAAGAGGGCGCGGCATGAGCGATGCGGTAAACTTGGAGGGCAAGGGCGGAAGCCTGATTCAAGGAGACGCGCCGGATTTTCTCGCGCCGCCGCGGGTTACGGTGCTGGGCGTCGGAAACGTATTGCTGACCGACGAGGGCTTCGGCGTGCGGGTGGCGGAGGCGCTGGACGCGGCCTATGATTTTCCCGATGACGTGCAGGTGTTGGACGGCGGCGTGCTGGGCATGGAGCTCTTGCGTTTTGTGACCGACACGGAAAAGCTATTGATTCTTGACGCGCTGAAAGAAGGCGGCGCGGGCGGCAAATGCCGGCGGCTGACGGGCGACGAGGTAAAGGCGCATTTCCGCGAAAAGCTGTCGGCGCATGAGATCGGCGTGCAGGACGTATTGACGTTTTTGGAAGTCACGGGAAAGCCCATCGGCGAGATTGTAGTGATCGGCGCGGAGCCGAAAAGTCTCGAAGCGGGGCTGTCCCTTTCGACGGAAATGGAGCCGCGGGTCGCGGAGGCGGCGGCAATGGCTGCGGAAGAATTGACGCGCTGGGGAGTAGAGCTTAAACGAAAGGACGAAATGAAATGAAGCTGGATTTCAAGACGATGGACGAGAATTGGCAGGCGAATTTCAAGGGCGGCGAAAAGGGCCTGCTGGCGAAGATGTTTTCCGATGAGCAGAACAAGATCATTCGCGCGCGGCTGATTGCGGGCGCCACGGTGGGAGAGCATAAACACGACACGGGCAGCGAGATTATTTTCGCGCTGTCGGGCGAGGCGACGGCGACTACCGACGGCGTCGAGGAACGCCTGACGGCGGGGGATTGCCATTATTGCCCGAAGGGACATGGGCATACGCTGAAAAACGACGGCCCGGAGGATTTCGTTTTCGTCGCGGTCGTGGTGCAGCAATAAGGGGGCGGGGCTATGTGCTTGGCGGTACCTGCGAAGATCGTGGCGATCCGGGATAGTCTCGCGACGGTTGAGCTGCGCGGCGTGACGCGGGAGGCGAGCCTGATGCTGCTCCCGGAGGCGAAGGTCGGCGACTTCGTGCTTGTGCACGCGGGGTTCGCGATGCAGGTCATCGAAGAGACAGACATGGCGGAGACGGAGGCGCTCTGGGCGGAGATGAACGGCGGCCCGCGCACGGTGAATCTGAATCTGCCGCATGGGAGCGAGGCGTAGTATGACGGATTGCTTGATGGTGGGGCTGGGCGGCTTTATCGGCTCGGCGGGACGTTATCTTCTGGGAAAAGTTCCCGTCAGTGCGGCGGCAGGCTTCCCGATACAAACGTTTTTCATCAATCTGCTCGGCTGTTTCCTGATTGGGTGCCTTGCGGTGATTGCGGAGCGGGAGACGGCGATTGACCCGCGTACGATGCTGTTTTTGAAGACGGGTTTTTGCGGCGGTTTCACCACGTTTTCGACCTTCGCGTTGGAAACGTCAGCTTTGATGGAGGGCGGCCATGTCGGGCTGGCCTTTTTGTATGTCGTTTTGAGCGCCGTGCTGGGCGTCGCCCTCGTATTCGCGGCGGAGGCTTGGCTGCGGGCGTGATACTTATCTCAGGCCAAAATTTTAAATAAAATTTTGAACTGAGATACGCCTGCTACGCAGGCTGCATTTGCGCCTACGGCGCAAATGACGTCCCATGCAGTCTCAGAAAAGATTTAAAAATCTTAACTGAGACTAGTATGATTTCGGAGGACGGAATGGATAAGGAGAAAGAAAAAGAGCTTTCGGCGCGGCTTCTTAACGAGATCAGGCGGCTGGCTGCGGGACGGGAGAAGCCCATGCGGCTGATGGAGGTCTGCGG
>JAEERZ010000023.1 GCA_016286075.1 Selenomonadaceae bacterium | reverse complement strand
CCGGCAAGACGACGCTGATGGAGGCAACGCTTCGCGCGCTGTCCGGGGAGATGCGAATCGCCGTGATCGAGGGCGATCTCTTTACCTCGAAGGACGCGGACCGTATCGGCGCCTGCGGCGTGCAGGTGGTGCAGATCAACACGGCGGGCGGCTGCCATCTCGACGCGCCGATGGTGGAAAAGGCGCTGAAATCTCTTGACCTCGACAATCTCGATCTGATCGTGATCGAGAATGTCGGCAATCTCGTCTGCCCGGCGGAGTTCGCGTTGGGCGAGGACGCGAAGGCGGTGGTGCTGTCGGTGACCGAGGGCGACGACAAGCCGATGAAATATCCGCTGATGTTCAAGGAATCTGCAGTGGCGCTGATCAACAAGATCGACCTGCTGCCGTTCACGAATTTTGATTTGCCGCAGGCGACAGAGGATATAAAAACGATTCATCCCGGCGCGGCGGTATTGCCGATTTCCGCGACGAAGGGCGACGGGATGGACGTATGGTTTGATTGGCTTCGCGGGAAGGTCAAAGGGAAAAGGGAAGGCGCGGTATGAGCGATGCGGTGGATTTGTCGGGCAAAGGCGGCAGTCTGATCCAAAGGGACGAGGCGCCGGATTTCCTGGCGCCGCCCCGTGTCACGGTGCTGGGCGTCGGGAATGTATTGCTCTCGGACGAGGGCTTCGGTGTTCGGGTGGCGGAGACTTTGGACGCGGCCTATGATTTTCCCGACGATGTGCAGGTCCTGGACGGCGGCGTGCTGGGCATGGAGCTGTTGCGGTTCGTGACCGGGACGGAAAAACTCCTGATCTTAGACGCGCTGAAAGAGGGCGGCGCCGACGGACGATGCCGAAGACTCGTGGATGACGAGGTCAAGGCGCACTTCCGCGAAAAGCTGTCGGCTCATGAGATCGGCGTGCAGGACGTATTGACGTTCCTCGAAGTTACGGGAAAACCCATCGGCGAGGTCGTTGTGATCGGTGCGGAGCCGAAAAGCCTCAAAGCGGGGCTTTCGCTTTCAAAGGAAATGGAGCCACGTGTTTCGGAAGCGGCGGCGATGGCTGCGGAAGAACTCTCACGTTGGGGCGTAGTTTTGCAGCGAAAGGAAGATAATCAATGAAGCTGGATTTTAAGGCGATGGACGAGAATTGGCTGGCGAATTTCAAGGGCGGCGAAAAGGGGCTTTTGGCGAAAATGTTCGCCGACGAGCACAACCGTATTATCAAAGCGCGTCTGATTGCGGGCGCGACGGTGGGCGACCATGCGCATGAGATGGGAAGCGAGATTATTTTCGCGCTTTCCGGCGAAGCGACGGCGACCACCGACGGCGTTGAGGAGAAATTGACCGCCGGCGACTGTCATTACTGCCCGAAGGGGCACAGGCATTTCCTGAAAAACGACGGCCCGGAGGACTTCGTTTTCTTCGCGGTTGTGCCGCAGCAATAGGGAGGGCGTAGCTATGTGCTTGGCAGTGCCGGCGAAAATTGTTTCCATAAAAGACAGCCTTGCCACGGTGGAGCTTCGCGGCGTGACGCGGGAGGCGAGCCTGATGCTGCTGCCGGAGGCGGAGGTGGGGGACTATGTGCTGGTCCACGCGGGGTTCGCGATGCAGGTCATAGAGGAGACGGACATGGCGGAGACGGAAGCGCTCTGGGCGGAAATGAACGGCGGCCCGCGCACGGTGAATCTGGAGTTATCGCAGCATGGATGAGAAAACGATAAAGGAGAAAGAGCTTTCGGCGCGCTTGCTAGAGGAAATCAAAAGCCTCACGGCGGGGCGGGAACATCCCCTGCGGCTGATGGAGGTCTGCGGCACGCATACCGTCTCGATTTTTCGCGCGGGCCTTCGTCAGCTCTTGCCGACCGGGGTGGAGCTGGTGTCCGGCCCCGGCTGTCCCGTCTGCGTGACGCCGGACGGCTATATGGACGCGGCAATCGCTTACGCGGGCATGGAGGACGTAATCGTCGCGACCTTCGGCGATATGCTGAAGGTGCCCGGTTCCTCGTCGAGCCTCGCGGAAGCGGCGGCGCGGGGCGGCGACGTGCGAATCGTCTATTCGCCGATGGACGCGCTCACAATCGCGAAAGAGAATCCCGAAAAGAAAGTCGTGTTCCTCGCGGTGGGATTCGAGACCACGGCGCCGACGGCTGCCGCCGCCGTGTTGACGGCGGAGCAGGAAGACGTCGGCAATTTCTTCTTGCTGCCGGCGCAAAAGCTGGTGCCTCCTGCGATTCGCGCTTTGCTGGCCGACGAGGACGCACGCATCGACGGCTTTATTTTGCCGGGGCATGTGGCCGTCGTCACGGGCAGCGACGCGTTTTCGTTCCTGCCGACGGAGTACCGTTTGCCGGGCGTGGTGGCGGGTTTCTCTCCGACGGAACTTTTGCGCGGCATTTATCGTCTCGTGCGTCAGGTTGCGGCGGGAGAGGCGCGCATCGAAAACGAATACAAGAGCGTCGTGCGTCCGGAGGGGAACCCCGCGGCGCAAAAGATGATGAAACAGGTCTACGAAACGTGCGCGGCGGAGTGGCGCGGTCTTGGAAAGATCCCGGACTCCGGGCTTTGTTTGCGGGAGCCGTATCGGCGCTTTGATTTCTCGGCGGTTCGCCCGCTGGATTTACCGCCTGCGCCGCCGAAGAAAAGCGGCTGTCGCTGCGGCGAGGTGCTACAGGGCAAGATCCTGCCGAAGGAATGCAGGCTGTTCGGAACGGCGTGCGTGCCGGAGCATCCGGCGGGGCCGTGCATGGTGTCCGCAGAGGGCGTCTGTGCGGCGTGGCATAAATACGGGGGAGGCGTCTTCCAATATGACTGAGACGATACAGCTTGCGCATGGCGCGGGCGGACGCATGAGCGCGCTTTTGACCGAGGAAGTTCTGCGCCCGATATTGGGCAATCCGATTCTCGACCGTATGCATGACGGCGCGACGCTCGACACCAGCGGGAAGATTGCGTTCACCACGGACAGCTACGTCGTTGCGCCGCTCTTTTTCCCCGGCGGCAGCATCGGGCGGCTGGCGGTCTGCGGCACGGTCAACGATCTCGCGATGACCGGCGCGGAGGCAAAATATCTTTCGTTGTCGCTGATTTTGGAGGAAGGACTTGACGTCGAGGAATTGCGGCGCGTTCTGATGGACGTGCGCGCGGCGGCGGACGAAGCGGGCGTCTTGATCGTTACCGGCGACACGAAGGTCGTCGGGCACGGATCCTGCGACGGGCTTTACATCAACACGGCGGGCGTCGGGGAAATGATTCCCAACGCTGATGTCGCGCCGAAAAATATCCGTCCGGGCATGGACGTGATCGTTTCCGGCTTCCTCGGCGACCACGCGGCGACGATTACGGCGGCGCGCCACGGGCTGAAGCTTCCGGAGGCGATTAAGAGCGACGCCGCTCCCTTGAACGGCCTCGTAAAGGAAATGCTTCGCGCCGTGCCGGAAATTGCCTGCTTGCGCGATCCGACGCGGGGCGGCGCGGCAGCGACGCTGAACGAGCTGGCGATGCAGTCGGGGACGGGGATCTTGCTGGACGAGGAAGCGATTCCCGTGCGTCCGGAGGTCGAGAGCGTCTGCGAGCTGCTCGGTTTTGAGCCGTTGTATCTGGCGAACGAGGGAAAGCTCATCACCTTCGTCCCCGCTGAAAAAACGGAGGAATTGCTTGCCGTCATGCGCGCGCACCCGTACGGAAAAGAGGCGCGGCGCATCGGCGCGGTGACGGATAAAGCGCCGGGGCAGGTCGCGATGAAGACGGCGCTCGGCGGAATCCGCATCGTCGATATGCCGACGGGCAGCCTCGTTCCCCGTATATGTTGAAGATTTTTGTTATCCTTTCGCTTCAAAAAATATTTTGCGGCGGAAGGATTTTTTTATATAGAAGGAGAAATATTTTTATGAGCTTTTCATAGAGACGCGTTATCATAAAACAAAAAAGGAGAAGGCTCTCTTTTATCGGAAGGGGGGATAGGTATGAATTTGGAAAGCCTCTCCATGTCGACGCTTCAACTGCCCGGGCAGCTTCGCGGCATTCTTTCCACGCTGGGCGTGCTGGATCTTTTGGATATTTTTCTCGTCGCTATCATTTTTTATAAATTGTATGAGATGCTGGAAGATACGCGCGCCATTACGTTGGTTCGGGGAATCATTTTCCTGCTGGTGCTTACGCTCCTTTTCAATTTGCTGAATCTGCATGCGATTTACTGGCTGTTGTCCAAAACGGTGACGCTGCTTTTCGTCGCGATGCCCATCGTGTTTCAGCCGGAATTGCGGCGCGCGTTGGAGCATATAGGCGCGGGGAGATTCCTGGCGCATTCGTCATTCCTGAATGACGAAGATGCGGAGAGCGTGATGCAGGAGTTAGACTCTGCGCTTCGTGAGATGTCGGCGGTGAAGACAGGCGCGCTGATTGTCGTTGAGCGGAACATGGGACTGAACGATATCTGTCGGACGGGCATACAGGTCGACGGACTTGTATCAAAGGAATTATTACGAAACATCTTTTTCGTGAATACGCCGCTGCACGACGGCGCGGCCGTTATTCGCGGCAAACGCATCATCGCGGCGGGATGCCTCCTGCCGCTGACCGAGAACCGGTCGCTTTCTACGGAATTAGGAACGCGGCACAGAGCGGCTATCGGACTTTCGGAGCAGTGCGACGCGTTGATTCTCATTGTCAGCGAGGAGACGGGTATCATATCGGTGGCGGAAAACGGGCACATTCACAGGCGGATTGATTCCGCCAAACTCCGGCGTTATCTGAAACCCATATTCGAGCCGGAAAAGATGAGCCTGAAGGAAATGATCAAAAACTGGAGGAATAAGAAGAAATGAACAGCCTGAAGGGATTTTTTCTTCAGAATCTGCCGGTGAAGATCGTCGCTCTGGTTGCGGCTTGCGTTCTTTGGGCCTTTGTGATGGACGACCAGAATCCTGCCATGGAAAGCGGATTTTCCGTTCCGCTGGCCGTCCTTAATGCTCCCGGAGAGTCCCGGGTGACGCAAAGCGCGGACAGTGTGAGAATCAAGCTGCGCGCGCCGCGGTCGATTTTCGCGGCCATCAGCTCGGACGAGATCAAAGCTTTTGTCGATCTTGCCGGATTGGAGCCGGGAAAGCATCCGCTGCATGTGCAGACGGTGATTCCCCAAGGCGTCGAACTTCTTTCCGTTTCCCCGGATGTGGTGGCTTTTACCATTGATCCGATTATCCAAAAGCGGATGGCGATTCGAGTTGTCCGTTCCGGCGCCTCCCCCGCAGGGTGGACGGTGGCCGGCATCGAGCCTGAAACGAGTTCGGTGACGGTAATCGGGCCTCAGTCCCTCATCGGCACGGTGGCGGAAGTCGTGGGAACGGTGGCCATTCCGAAGACGGCTACAGGCGATATGGACATTGAAGTGTCTGTGCAGCCGGTGGACGAAGACGGAGAGGTCGTTGAGGGGATTCGAATCGTGCCTAAAGTGGTTTCGGTTCATGTGAACTTTGCCCGCAGTCTGTCACGGAAAGCGGTTGAAGTGAAGCCGACCATCGAAGGCTCGGTGGCGCCCGGGTATACGTTGGCGGATGTTCGCGTTGAGCCGTCGCGTATTGAGATGGCGGGTGTGAGCAAGACGCTCGACGCGGTGACGAGCTTGCCGACGGAGCCGATTCCCGTCGCCGGGTTGACGGAGTCGGAAACGCGGTCGGTGGCGTTGGCGCTGCCGGAAGGCGTGACGGTTACGAACAAGATGGTGACGGTGCACCTCGTCGTGAAACGGCAATAGGTAGTTATTAACAGGGGCGCGGCGGGAGATGTCCGCCGCGTCCTTTGTTATTTCTTGTTTTTGCATGGGAGGAATCATGATACGGATCTCGGAGCTTCATGTGCCGATTGGAGACGGACGCCCTTTGGAAGAACTCGCAGCGGAGCGGCTTTCGCTTCGCCGCGAATCGGTGCGGCATGTGGAAATTGTGCGGCGGGCGGTGGACGCGCGGCGGCGGCGCGGCGCGCCGATCTTGTTTTCCTATGTGTTGGACGTGGAAACGGAAGAAGGCGACCGGCGGATTCTCGGAAGGTTCCGCCGCGACAAGAAAATTTCCGCGTCGCCGGAAAAAGAGCCGTCTGTTTTTGCGCGTCTCGCGGAGGAAGAGTCTTTCGCGCCGGAAAAACGTCCCGTTGTCGTCGGCTTCGGTCCCGCCGGCATGTTCGCGGCGTTGGCGCTTGCGGCGGCGGGCTGTAATCCCCTCGTCGTCGAGCGCGGGCAGGATGTGGACGCGCGTCACGCGGCGATTCAGCGGTTTTGGTCGGGCGGTCCGCTGGACGAGAATACGAACGTGCAGTTCGGCGAGGGCGGCGCGGGTACGTTTTCCGACGGTAAATTGACGGCCCGGGGCGGCGACCCGCTGCAGCGGGACGTGATCGACGCGTTTATCCGTGCGGGCGCGCCGGAGGAGATACGGTATCTGGCGAAGCCTCATATCGGCACCGACCTCCTGCGGGACGTCGTAAAAAATATTCGCGCCGAGATTATACGGCTGGGCGGCGAGGTTCGATTCGGGGCGCGCGTGGAGACGCTGGAGGCGGATTCGGGAAGCGTTTCGGGAGTTCGCCTTGCGGGCGGCGAACGGATTGAAGCGGATGCGGTCTTCTTAGCCGTCGGGCATTCGGCCCGCGATACGTATCAAATGCTGTATGAAACCGGCGTCGCGATGGAGGCGAAAGCCTTTGCCGTGGGCCTTCGCGTCGAGCATCCGCAAGAGATGATTGACCGCGCGCAGTACGGAGGCGAGGCGGGAAATCCGCGCCTCGGCGCGGCGGATTACGCATTGGTATTTCAGGATGAGGCGACGGGGCGGGGCGCCTATTCGTTCTGCATGTGCCCCGGCGGGCAGGTGGTGGCGGCGGCTTCGGAGCAGGGCCGCGTCGTGACGAACGGTATGAGCCTTTACGCGCGGAATTCCGGCGTGGCGAACGCCGCGCTCCTGGCGCAGGTGCGTCCCGAGGATTTCGGGGGCGAGGTTTTGGGCGGCGTCGCGTTCCAGCGGGAGTATGAGGCGGCGGCGTTTCGGTTGGCGGGCAGTGACTTTCGCGCGCCGGTGCAAAGCGTCGGGGACTTTCTCCGCGGTACGGCGGACAGCCGTGATTTTTGCGTCACGCCCAGCTATCGCCCCGGCGTCGTGCCTTGTCGCCTTGACGAGTGCCTGCCGGACTTCGTCGCGCGGACGCTTCGGGACGCGCTTCCGGCTTTTGACGCGAAAATTCGAGGTTTCGCCGCCGAAGACGTACCGCTCACGGGCGTCGAGATGCGCTCGTCGTCTCCCTGCCGCATATTGCGCGACAGGGAAAGCTTTCTCTCCCTCTCGACGCCGGGACTTTACCCCGTGGGCGAGGGCGCGGGATACGCGGGCGGCATTATGAGCGCGGCGGTGGACGGTTTGAAAGCGGCTCTTGCTTTTTTGCGGCAAATGGGTAAAATATAGGGCAGTATTTATAATGAATGAAATCAAACCGGCAGGGGGAACATATATCATGGCAAGAATGTTTGGTACGGACGGCGTGCGCGGGGAAGCCAATCTGGAACTCACCCCGGAGCTTGCGTATCGTCTGGGACGTGCGGCGGCGCTCTATTTCAATAAAGACGGCAAGGTGCGCCCTGAGATCCTGATCGGACGTGATACCCGGATTTCCGGAGCCATGTTCATTTCGGCATTGGCGGCGGGCGTCTGCTCGGCGGGCGGACATGCGGTCATTGCGGGGATTATCCCGACGCCGGCTGTCGCGTATCTCACGAAAAAGCATAAGATGGCGGCTGGCATCGTCGTTTCCGCTTCCCATAACCCTTTCGGCGACAACGGCATCAAATTTTTCGGCGGCGACGGCTACAAGCTTCCCGACGAAGTAGAGGACGAGATAGAAGCTATCGTGCACCGTATAGCGAAACAGGATGATTTTTATCGTCCCTCCGGCTCGTTGGTGGGCTCGCTGAAATACAACAAGGGACTTTTACAGGAATATATTGATTTCGTGCTTTCGACCACAGATACGAGGCTCGACGGCATGAAGATCGTGCTTGACTGTGCGAACGGCGCGGCGTACGAGGCGATGCCGACAATCCTGCGGCAGCTTGGCGCGGAGCTCACGGTCATCCATGACGACCCGAACGGTTTGAACATCAACGACGCATGCGGTTCCACACATTTGGAAGCCTTGATCCGGAAAGTCAAAGAGGTGGGCGCGGATATCGGCGTGGCGCACGACGGGGACGCCGATCGCTGCCTGTGCGTGGACGAGAAAGGAAACGTTCTCGACGGCGACCGTATGCTGGTGCTTTGCGGACTCGCACTGAAAGAGAAGGGAGCCCTGCCGGGCGACACCATCGTGACGACGGTAATGGCCAATATCGGCTTCCATAAAGCTGTGAAAGCTGCCGGAGGGCGTGTAGAGGTCACGAAGGTCGGCGACCGTTATGTGCTGGAGGAAATGCGCGCTCACGGCTACGCGCTGGGCGGCGAGCAGTCGGGGCATATCATTTTCGGAGACATCGCCACCACGGGCGACGGACTCGTTACGGCGCTGCAGGTGCTGCGCGTGCTGAAGAAAAAAGGAGGCCCGGCTTCCAAACTGACCGCTATGATGACCAGCTATCCGCAGCTTCTTGTCAATGTGACCGTCAAGACGAAAGACGGCTGGGAAGAAAATGCGCGGATCAAGAAGGCCATCGACGACGAAAGCGCGCTTTTGGGGGACAACGGCCGAATCCTCGTCCGCCCGTCGGGCACGGAGCCTTTGATTCGCGTCATGGCGGAAGGGCCGGAGCAGGGACAACTGGAAGAAATCTGTCAGCGCATCGCCGACGTCGTTCGTGAGGAACTCGGTTAAAATTATTCATCGGATTTTCAGATTATGTTCGATTGTTTCACGTGAAACAATTTTGGAAATCAAAAAAGCGATAAACAAAACGGCAAGACCCGCGAGAAACGAGCGTTTCTTCGCGGGTTTTCTTTTTTGCCGCCGAGAACGCCGTCGTGATTTTTTTGCCGCATCTCCTTTTCATTTTGTTTCATTTCATTTTTCATTTATGAGCACTAACTTTTTGTCGAATAATTTCTTCGCAGGCAAAAAAATACAATGGGAAGACATGAATGAAAAGACAAGAATTTTTATTTCGTATGGAAATTTTTTTATAGTCCTTTTTGGAATAAAAGTTTTAATTTTAAAAATGCAAATAAAACAAAGGATTTTGAGAACGGGATAAATATCCCGAAATAAATCCAGAATCGGATTAAATTCGCAATCCCTGATATTTCAATGCTTTCATTAAATTTTCATTTTCGAGAAAGAAATCGATGCGGTTTGACAGGATAAACCCTTATGGAGTACGCTTTTCGGCAGTACGGGAGAAGTCTGTCCAAGACTTTCCGTACGGATATTGAAGGAAGGCTGGCAGAAGCTTTTCTTTCGGGAAGCGTCGTCCTGTGAGGCGCGCGCCCGTCAGGAGGGGCTGCCGACCGGGGAATGCGGCACGCATAGAGAGGACGACCGGCGCAAAGGCGTATCGGCGATCTTCGGTGCGGGGCGCAAGGCAGTGGAAGCGCCGCTTTTAGCGCTTCGCCACAGTGCCAATACGAGCAGCTTCCCGGTGGCCTTTGCGCGTTTCCGTATAGTGTGCCATCACACTAAGGACGGCGTGGAGGCCGGGCCTGTGCGGAACTTGAAGGAGAGGTGGGGCGTCGGCACAGAAGGCATTAGGAAATACTCAAGGGGTGTTTTTGGGGAACGTGGCCAAGCTGCGTTTCTACAAAAGGAATTTTGAGGTGATTATCAAATGCATCAACCGGCAACTACGAATCCGCTGATTATCATGTGCATCAACATGACGATCGTTTTCGCCGTGCTGATCGGTCTTTCGTTCATGATCAAGTTCATTCACATGATCGATCCGACGAAGCCGAAGGAAAAACCGGCGGAGGCCCCGAAAGCGGCTCCGGCAGCGGCTCCTGCGGCAGCGGCTCCTGCGGCACCTGCTGTTGACCAGAATGTGAACATCGCGGTCATTGCGGCGGCTGTCGCGGCTTATGGCGGTGAAGCGAAGATCGTTGCTATCCGTCCGATTGAAAGTGCGGGCTGGAAGAGCGTCGGTCGCGCGAACGGCGTCCAGAACACGGTCTTTTGACCGAGGAACTGCAATGCTTTTCAAGGCGATTTCAGATTCATGATCGCTGAGAAAAACAAATAAGGAGGAATTATTGGAATGGGCGAATTTATGACTGCATTCAGCGTCTCGCTCCAGTCGGTATGGAACGACTCCGGCTTTTCCGCAATCACGAGTGGTAATATCATCATGATGGTGGTGGGCTGCCTGCTTCTGTACATGGCGTTCGTCAAGGAGTACGAGCCGCTGCTTCTTTCGCCGATTGCTTTCGGCTGCATCCTCGCGAACTTCCCGAAGACGGGGTTCAACGATGAGATGAACGTCATGATGGCTATCGGCTTCGGTATCAAGTATGAAATCTTCCCGCCGATCATCTTCATGGGCGTCGGCGCGATGACGGACTTCGGCCCGATGATCGCTGACCCCGATACGATGCTTCTGGGCGCTGCCGCTCAGTTCGGCGTGTTCATCGCTCTCGCGGGCGCGATGCTCCTCGGCTTCAATGTCCAGGAAGCGGCCTGCATCGGTATCATCGGCGGCGCGGACGGCCCGACGTCGATTTATCTGACGGTCAAGATGGCCCCGCACCTCTTGGGCGCTATCGCGGTGGCGGCGTACAGCTACATGTCGCTGGTTCCGCTGATTCAGCCGCCTGTCATGATGCTCATGACGACGAAAGCGGACCGCGCGATCAAGATGCCTCAGCTCCGTCCTGTGACGAAGTTCGAGCGTATCGTGTTCCCGGTCGTTTCGACCATCGTTATCTCCCTGCTTCTCCCGCCGGTTGCTTCGCTGATCGGTATGCTGATGCTGGGCAACCTGTTCCGTGAGTCGGGCGTGACGGATCGTCTGTCCGATACGGCGCAGAACGCTCTGATCAACATCGTCACGATCTTCCTGGCCACCGGTACCGGTCTTACGATGGATGCTGACAGCTTCCTGAACTACAAGACCATCCTGATCATCTGCCTCGGCCTCGTTGCCTTCATCGGCGGCACGGCTGCGGGTATCGTCTTCGGCCAGATCATGAAGGTCGCGACGGGCGGCCGCATCAATCCGCTGATCGGCTCGGCGGGCGTCTCGGCGGTGCCGATGGCGGCTCGCGTTTCGCAGATGGTCGTGCAGAAGTCCTGCCCGGGCAACTTCCTGCTGATGAACGCTATGGGCCCGAACGTGGCCGGCGTTATCGGTACGGCTGTTGCGGCTGGTACGGCTCTTGCCATGCTGCAGGGCTAAGATTTAGTTTTTAAGCAAGAAAGGGGAGGTTTCTCGCTGAGGCGACCGCCTCGCGAGAAACGATTCCCAAGTCCTCATAATTTAAAGGAGGGTAATTTATGTCACCAGCAGTACAATGCTTGATTGTTGTTGCAGTCATAGCGTTCTTCTTCGTGACGGAGCTCCTGCCGCTGGCAGTCACCTCGATGGCTGGCTGTATCGCGGTTGGTCTCTTGGGCCTGATTCCTATCAAGACGGTATTCTCCGGTCTCTCTAATTCCACGGTTGTCCTGTTTGCCGGTATGTTCGTCGTCGGTGCGGCGATGTTCCATACGGGCGTTGCTCAGAAGATTGGTGAGCAGATTGTCAAAGTTACCGGCACCGCTGAGAACAGCGTTATGGCCGGCGGTATGGGCGCCGGCGCGGTCATGTCCGCGTTCCTGTCCAACACCTCGACGGCTGCTTCCCTGCTTCCGGTTATCCAGGGTATCTGCTCCGCCGCGAAGATTTCTCCGCAGCGTCAGCTGATGCCGATGGCCTTCGGCTGCGGCATGGGCGGTATCATCACTCTCGTTGGTACGCCTCCGAATATCCTTGCTTCCGGTGCTCTTGAGAACGTCGGCATGACGGGCTTCGGTTTCTTCGAGTTTGCCTGGATCGGTATTCCTATCACGGTTGCCGGTATCCTCTACATGATCCTCATCGGTAAGCGTTTCCTGCCGGCCGGTGCTGAGATTGGCGAGCTGGACGAGGAGTCCAAGAAGGAAGCCGCTGCTTCTTCGCATGACAGCACGAAGCAGGTCATCGTTCTCGTCACCTTTGCTATCGCCGTTGTCATGATGGCGAAGTTCACGAAAGTTATCCCGATGCAGGTCACGGCTATCATGGCCGCTTTGATCCTCGTCATCACGAAGTGCCTCACCGAGAAACAGGCTTATGCCGGTATCGACTGGGTCACGATCTTCCTGTTCGCAGGCATGATGCCTGTGTCGACGGCGATGGACAAGACGGGCGCCGGCAAACTGATTGCTGACGCTGCGGTTGGTCTGATGGGCGGCTCCCCGAGCCCGCTGGTCGTCACGGCCATCCTGTTCATCCTGTCCTGCGGTCTTACGCAGTTCATGTCCAACACGGCTTCTGCCGCTCTGCTCTGCCCGATCGGTATTTCGATCGCGAAGAACATCGGCGCTGACCCGCACGCCGTTTTGATGGCTATCGCCGTCGCCGCGTCCTGCGCGTTCGCTACGCCGGTTGGCACGCCGCCGAACACGTTGGTGCTTGGTCCTGGCGGATACAAGTTCTTTGACTATGTCAAGGCTGGTGTTCCTCTGGTCCTCGTTTCCTTCGTTGTATCCCTGATCGTTATTCCTATCGTTTGGCCGTTCTTCCCTTGATGGGTTGACAGGTTACATAGGATAAGAAAAGCCCCCGCATTCGCGGGGGCTTTTTCATGGGTCAAATTTCTGTGGTAGGAAAGTAGGAAAATCCTACTTTCCTACCACAGAAATTTGCTATACTCCAAATACTTGTAATTACAGGCTATGGGAAAAAGCGAAGTAAAAAACTGTGGCAAAAAATTATGCCACAGTTTTATATTCCGGTGTTATTCGTCGTCTTCACTGCCGATGATTTTCAGGATTTGGCGGTTTTTCAGCATTTGCATCGGGTTCATTTCCGCCCATTCATAGAAGCGGTGATATACGTCATAGCGATAGAAGCGCGAAGAGTTATCTTCCTGCGCGGCTTCCAGCGTGTCCCAAAGCTGTGTGAGGCCGTAACGGTCTTTTAATTCGTCGAGTACGCCGACGCGGGAAAGCGCGTCGATATTGTCGTAAACGGCCAGGAACAACAGATATTTTGCCGGGCAGTTTTCACGGGAAAGGCCTTGGTTGAAAAAGGTCAGTTTTCCGTCTTGATAGAATATGTTGTCCGGCGTCATGTTCAAATAGACGTTGCTCAGGATTACGCCCCAGTCCGCTTGAGGCGCGAGCGCCTTCATGCGGTTTTTGGCGTCCGGCACGGGCGGCGAGGATTGCAGGATTGCCGCCCAAAGCCGCTCCATTGCTGCAAGAACGGCGTCACGTTCCGCGGGCTTTCGTCGTGAAAGCCAAGTCGCCATCGTTGGCGCGTCGAAGCGCGGCATGACAAGCTGTCCGTCTTTCAGCTCGAAAGGTATGACGTCCAGCCCCCGCTGTCGGAGCGTTTCGAGATTCTCCGCGATCTCGCGTATGCCTTGTGCGGCAGGCGCCATGATGGGCTTTTTGATAAAAAGGTTTCCTTCACGGCAGGCCGCAATATTGTACGCAGGGGTGCGGTCGCAGGCCAACGACGCCGATTCCGTCCGGCAGAAATCCTCCGTCATTCCACATTCGATCAGGAAAGAGTTTGCCATCGCCGGAAAGAGACCGTTTTCCAGGATGTCCGCGTATAGCGTCCCTTCCGGCAGAACGCGGGCGCCCGGCATTATGTCGTAAGGGAGTATCACTTCGCCAAGGGAAGGATCGGGCAGCGCGTCGTCGGTGAAAATGAACTGGGGCAGACGGTAATCCGGCAGTGGATAATAAAACTTCCAATATATGAAGCCGGCTTCCGCAAGAATTTCGCCCACTTCCGCCTGCGTGAAAAGCCGTCCTTTTTCATTGTCGCCGGAGAGCTCGCCGAAAAGCTCGTCGGAGTATGGGTCGCATGCGCCGCAGAAGAATTTTAACCCGAGGCGGTTGTCCATCGCAATCAGAAGACGCCCCTGGGGTTTCAGATAGGCGAGCAGTGATTCCAGATAGGCCGCGTACGGCGCAAGAGCTTTTTCACCTTCGGCGACGTGGGGCAGCACGTCCACCAGCGTAATCACGTCAAATTGCTGACGGAAGGGCATATCCCTGAGTTGTCCGGCATAGACGTCGAGATTTTCCTTCGCGTTCCATCGTTTGACGCAGGAGCGGGCGCAGAAGAGCGAACTGTCCAGTGCGGTGACGTGTGCCGAGCGGTCGCAGAGGACGCCGGTCAGCGCGCCGAACCCGCAATTGATTTCCAGCACTTCGGCGTCCTTTGGCATGTCATACCAGCCGAAAAGTCCAGTTCGCATATCGGCAAGGTGGAAGAATGTCTCCCATCGGCCGTCTGCCGTCAGAACTTCGTCGTATATACCGTCAGGGTGGGAAGTGATATAATGATCAATCTCCTGTTCGATCCTGGAGACGGGACTGGATGTTTTGAAGAATTGTGTATGCAGCCGTGCCATTGGCGCACTCCTCCTTTTCTTCCATGCTATTATACCATGTGAGAATTGTTTATAGTACAATAGCCAAGTGTGCACATTATACCACAAAGGCATATAATTGCAATGTGCTGTAAAATAGGGAAACGAGGAAAGGCTTCTCTGACTTTTCAACTGATATGAACACTGTCAAAAAATTCCATTTTGTGATAAGATAGCAAAAATTGTGCGACTGGAGGGAAAAGGATGGCGTCTACCCTTTGCCTGATAATTTTGGCGATTATGAGCTTTTTCTTTGTTACGGAACTGTTGCCGCCGGTGGTGACGTCGATAAGCGGCGCGGTGGCCGTCGGGCTTTTAGGTCTTGTTCCCGTCAGGGATGTGACCGAGGGATTTTCCAACGTGGTGATTGTCCTGTACGGGAGCATGTATGTCGTCGGAGCGGCGATGTTTCATACGGGTCTTGCGCAGAGAATGGGCGAGATGATTGTCCGCGCGGTCGGGGAGGGCGAGAAAAGACTGATGGTCGGGAGCATGACGGCGGGGGCGCTGATGTCCTCAGTGCTGTCGAATATCGGTACGACGGCTTCTCTGCTCCCTGTCGTGCTGGGTATTTGTGCTGCGTCGCGCATTTCGCCGCAGCGGCAGCTTTTGCCGCTGGCTTTTGGCTGCGGCATGGGAGGCATCTTGACGATTGTCGGTACGCCGCCGAATATTATCGCTTCCGGGGCGCTGGAAAACGCGGGCCTTCCGGGCTTTGGCTTCTTTGAGTTTGCGTGGATCGGCGTTCCGATAACCTTGGCGGGCATCCTCTATATGACGCTGATCGGCAAGTATCTTCTGCCGAAAGGGAACGCGACGGATGAGGGGATTGACGAGGACGCGGCCATTGAAGCGCAGGCGTCGATGAATGATCCGAGGAAGATGCATATTGCTGCCGTGATTTGCGCGGTTGCTTTCCTGATGCTGGCGTTCGGTTCGCAGATTGTCCCGATGCATCTGACGGCGCTTGTCGCAGCTTTGCTGCTCATCGCCACAGGATGCCTGACGGAGAAACAGGCTGTGGCGGGCATTGACTGGCTGGCGATTTTTCTTTACGCTGGCATGATGCCGGTGGCGGATGCGCTGGATAGGAGCGGCGCGGGGCGATTGATTGCCGAGGCTGTGGTCGGCGTCATGGGCGGCAGTCCGAGTTCGCTGATGGTCACG
>JAEERZ010000259.1 GCA_016286075.1 Selenomonadaceae bacterium | reverse complement strand
AGGATTTTCCTACTTTCATACTTTCCTACTTCAAAAATTTCCGCCTTGGAAGTGATTCCAAATTGGCACTTCACCCGAGCGCATACAAATTGCTCGTAAAACTGTGAAATATAAAAAGGAGTGGCATTCATGAAAAAATTCATCGGAATCCTCTTGGCTCTTATTTATTTTCTCGGCGCCCTGCCCAGCATCGCCCGCGCTGGGGATTTCACTGTTCTCGCCGATACGGGCGTGCTGAACCTTGGGGACGATCAGGCATGGGAAAAAGTCTACAAGACGGAGTATGGCAAATTCAAGGTTCGCTTCCGCAAGCTTTGGAACTCATCTCCCAAGAAGCGATTCCATTTGATTATCTGGCAGAACGACAAGCGCATTGCGGACGGCTATTGCCCGAAAAACGACAGCGGGTACAGCTTCCACATTTACAAGGAAAACGAGTCAGGGCGCATTTTCGTCGCGTTGGAAACCACCCTGCGCGTGGTGTTGATGGGCTATGAGCCCTTTAACGGGCGGCTGGAAAAATACATCGACAGCAAGGAATATTATAGCTCCGGTCCCTACCCGAAACTACATCTGGACCGAGAGGGTGACTTGCGCCTTTCGTATTCTAACGAGCATTGGCAACGCTGCAACGATTATATCATGACGTGGAACGAGGACGCCCGCTGGTTCGGCTATCAGGACACAGCAGCTGCCTATGCACAAGAAAGCTCTGAGGAGCCGGAACATGACCCCGACGAGCCGGAATCTAATACGACGGAAGCAGCAGTTCCCGCCCAAACGTCCGCTCCGCCCGTCGCCGACAAATCCGTCATGGAGGACGAGCTGTATTACACGGAGGCCGCGTCCAAGACCTAAAATTACGTCGTTTCTCTTTGCCAAACAGAACAAAGGCCTCCGCCCCGCGGGGGGCCTTTGACGTTGACGGAGCGCAACACAATCAAGCGTGGCTCTCCTTCTCTTTTGCAAATAAAAAGAGCGTCGTTTATTCCACGACGCTCCACACCTTGACGGCTCCCACGATCTTTTGGCGCTGCTCGGGTTTTCTCTCCCAAGCTTCTTTATTCGCGCCCTGCAGCCGCATCTCGCGAATCAGCCCTTGCTGCAAAGGAAGCCGACGGCCGCCTTTCAGGCTTTGCCTTGTCTGTTCCATATCATCTCTCCTTTCTCAAAATTTCCGCCATTTTACCACATCTCAAAATTCTTTGCAACCGAAATGAAAATTTCTGTCGCCCCTTCCCTTCCAACTGTATTTCCTTTATACTATAAAAGGTGGAGAGAAAATTCATTTTTATTACGTTGGGAGGTTTTCGTATGAAAAAATTTGTTTGCAGCGTTTGCGGGTATGTATTCGAGGGCGACGCGCCCCCGGCACAGTGCCCGATTTGCAAGGCTCCGGCTGAGAAATTCGTCGAGCAGAGCGGCGACCTCGTCTTTGCCGACCAGCACGTCGTTGGCGTAGCGAAAGGCGCCGACGAGAAGGTCATCGAGGGACTGCGCCAAAACTTTACCGGCGAATGCTCCGAAGTCGGTATGTATCTCGCCATGAGCCGCGTCGCGGACCGCGAGGGCTATCCTGAAGTCGCCGAAGCTTTCAAGCGTTACGCGTTCGAGGAAGCCGAGCACGCAGCGAAATTCGCGGAGCTCCTGGGCGAAGTGCTGACGGACAGCACGAAGAAAAACCTCGAGATGCGCGTCGACGCCGAACACGGCGCATGCGCGGGCAAGAAGGAACTGGCGACGCTGGCGAAGCAGCTCAACCTCGACGCCATTCATGACACGGTGCATGAGATGGCGAAGGACGAGGCGCGCCATGGCTGCGGCTTCAAGGGGCTGCTGGACCGCTACTTTAAATAAGGAAGAGATTTTCGGGAAACCGTCGCGATTCGCGGCGGTTTCTTTTTGTCCGCCTTGATTCTTCCCGCAAACCTATTTATAATGGAAACAAGTTTTTTCCTTCGGAGGCTGTCATGCATCAATATCTTTTCTATATCGGCGATTTTCCTATCCGCGCCTACGGCCTCGTCTTGAGCCTCTCCATCGTGCTGGCGACGGGCGTCGCCTATTTCCTCGCGAAGCAGGACGGGCGCTGGCACGGGCATATCGCGGACATGGGCATCTATTGCGGTCTGGCGGGCATTTTAGGCTCCCGGCTTTGGGACGTCTTCTTTTTCGACTGGGACTATTACCGCGACCATCTGTCGGAAATCCTGAACGTCTGGCAGGGCGGCATGGCGATTCAAGGCGGCATCGTGCTGGGCGCGGCGGCGGGCATTCTCTATACGAAGCGCCACAATATCGACACCTGGGCGATGGCGGACATCGTCTGCCCCGCCGTGATTTTGGGGCAGGCGTTGGGCCGCTGCGCGAATCTCCTGAACGGAGACGCTTTCGGCGCGCCTACGGGCGGCGCCTTCGGCATTCTCTATCCGTCCACGACCCTCGCCTATCGCACTTACGGCGAACAACCCTTATGGCCCGCCGAGATTTGGGAAGGGCAGCTGGACATGGTGATTTTCGCGCTGCTCCTGATGTACCGCACGACCTCCCACGCAAAGGGACAGGCGTTTTCGCTGTACGTGATCCTATATTCGGCGGCGCGGTTTTTCCTCGAATACTTCCGGGGCGATTACTCCGACCCGGTGCTGGGCCTTTTCACCTCGGCGCAGACCACCAGTCTCATCGCCGTCGTTCTCGGCGCCGCCGCGTGGATTTGGTTCGGCGCGCGCGAGAAAAAGACGGCAAAAACGCCGGACGCGCCGCAATAAGCATTGACACGTTTCCATTCCCGTGATTATAATGTATACAAGAAATCTAATACTAATCTTCGACTAAAAAATCAAAGATTTTTTAACCGAAGATACGCCTGCTACGCAGGCTACATTTGCGCCGTGAGCGCAAATGCCGTCTCATGCAATCACTGTAAGAAATCAAAGATTTCTAACAGTGATTAGTATAACAACAAGGAGTTCATCTATGGATAAGATTATCGCGCGCCATCTGACGGCCGATCTGTACGGATGCAAAGCAAGCCGCCTCCTCGATGAAGAGAGCCTGTCCGTAAAGGTATCTTCCCTGTTCGAGGAGCACGGTTTTCCAGTCATGGCCTCCACTCTGCAGGACGTCGACG
>JAEERZ010000258.1 GCA_016286075.1 Selenomonadaceae bacterium | reverse complement strand
GCCGCTGAATGCTCGAGGTGGAGGCCTGCCCCGTCGCCAGCACGAGATCGACGGCCTTTTCCAAAAGCTCGTCCTGCTGCGAAGACGATTTCCCTTTGGATTTTTCCTTGTCGTCCTCGCCCTCTTCCGCTTTCTCCGTGAAGCGGATAATCTCCTCGTCCGGCTCCGGCTCCTCGCCCTGCGCCCGGACATATTCCAAAAGCCGCTCGATCTCCTCGTCGCTGAGGAAAGCGCCCTGCACGCGGATCGGTTTCGCCGCGCCGATGGGATAAAAGAGCATATCTCCTTTGCCCAAAAGCTTTTCCGCGCCCCCCATGTCGAGGATGGTCCGCGAATCGATCTGCGACGAAACGGCGAAAGAGATGCGGGACGGGATATTCGTCTTGATGGTGCCGGTGATGACGTCCACCGACGGCCTTTGCGTCGCCAGTACCAGATGGATCCCAGCGGCCCGCGCCTTCTGCGCGAGGCGGAAAATCGCTTCCTCCACGTCCTTCGGCGCGACCATCATGAGGTCCGCCAGCTCGTCGATGATGATGACGATGGCCGGCATCTTTTCCTCCGGCACGACGTCGTTGTAATCCGCCATCTTGCGGACGCCTAAATCGGCGAATTTCGCGTAGCGTTTTTCCATTTCCTGCACGGCCCAGTTCAGCACCGACGCCGCTTTTTTCGAGTCCGTGACCACCGGCACCATCAGATGCGGAATGCCGTTGTAATTGGAAAGCTCGACCATCTTCGGATCGATCATGATGAATTTGACTTCGTCGGGCCGCGCCTTGAACAGGATACTCGTAATCAGCGTATTGACACAGACCGATTTGCCCGAGCCCGTCGCGCCCGCGATCAACAGGTGCGGCATGGCTCCGAGGTCGGCAAAGATCGCCTGCCCGCCGATGTCGATGCCGAGGCCCACGGTCAGCGGGGATTCCGCTTTCAGGAACCCGTCGTCTTCAAGGACGTCGCGAAGCGTCACGCCCTCCAATTTCTTGTTCGGCACTTCGACGCCGATGGCCGCCTTTCCGGGCACCGGCTCGATTCGCACAGACCAGGCTGCCAGCGCCAGCGCGAGGTCGTCGGCGAGATTCTCGATTTTCGAGACCTTGACGCCCGGCGCGGGCTTCAGCTCGTATCGCGTGACCGCTGGGCCGTGGCAGGCATTGATGATGTCCGCCTTCACGCGGAAATCCTCGAGGGTTTTGGCTAAAACCTGCGCGTTTTCGCTGATTTCCCGCTCCAGTTCGTCGTCCCGCTCCGTCGGCCGCTTTTCCAGTATCTCGGAGACTTTCGGAAGCTGATACTCCTTTTCTTCCTCGTCGTCCTCCTCCAAAAAGTCCTCGTGCCCCAAAGCGCGGCTCATGGCGCGCGCCAGAGCGTCCCGTTCCTCCTCCGGGGAAAGCCGCTCCGTCTCGGAAGCCGCCGCTTCCGGTTTCGCGTCCCGGCTGTATTCAATGGAAAAGGCCGCGGCTTGCGGCTCTTTCGGCTCCTCCTCGGTAACGACGGAAACCTCCGCTTCTGCAGCTTCGGTTTCGTCAGGAACGGCTGCTTTCTCCTCGACGGCCGCATTCGGCTCCGCCGTTTCTTCCGTCGAAAGCTCCTGCCCGGCCAACGCCGCGTTTTCATCGCCGGCAACGTCATCGCCGGGTAAATTGTCGCTCGAGACTGCCGCCGCTTCCTGCTCCGTCAAAACAGGCGCTATATTTTCCTGCTCCGGAGGGACGGTTTCCCCGCCGGAAACAGCTTCCGCGTTTTCCCGCTTCTCAGTCGACGGCTGCGCGCCTTCCGGCTTCATCGCCGCCATCCGGCTCCGCGCTTCCGAACGCCGCCGAAGCCGCGCCAAAAAGCCTTCTCTTGCAGGCGTTCCCTGTTTCGGGCGAGCGACGACCATGGGCGCCTTCGGCTCCGCCGGAGCTTCTGCCGCCGCGCCCGCCGGCGCGCTCTCTTCCGCGAAATGGTCGTCCAGATTTTGATCGTAAACGACGCCCTTCCGGGTGTCCGTCGAAATACCCGCCAATACCGGAACAGGTGCCGCCGGCTTCTCCTGCTCCGCTTCCGCGGCTCGACGCGCTTCTTCCTCGGCCCGCCGCTGCTCCCGCCGCGCCTCGATGCGTTCCCTTGCCGACTCGAGCGCCGTCCGCGCCGCCGACGCGCCCGCCTTCGCCTTGTCCCGCGTCTTCAGTATCCCGGAAGACAGCGACCATTTCGTCATCCAAAGGAACGTCCCCAACAGTCCCGCGATTGTCACCACGAGCCCGCCGCTGACGCCTACGACTTTCCGAAGCAAAAACAGCAGTCCGCCGCCCAAAAGCCCGCCGCCCGTCGGCAGGCTCTCCGGCAGGATCTCCGCTCCGGGCTGCACCGTGAAGTGGTGATACAGAGCCAATACGAACGCCATAAATCCGACAAAGCCGAAAATGCCGGAAGCATACTTCGCTTCCTGATGCTTCATGACGCATACGCCGCCAAACCAAAGCAGCGCCAAGACAAAAATCCAGCTCCCGACGCCGAAACAATAACGGAAAAACCGCGCAAGCCAAAGCCCGACGAACCCGGCGTTGAAGCCTAAAAGTCCGCAAAGCGAAAGGACCGCCACCGCCGCCAGGGCGATGCCGATCAATTCGTATCTGCGCTGTATGGTCGCTTCGTCAACCCTCGACTTCAGCGACTTTTTTTTACGCGTTGTCCGCTTTCCCAACAAAATCACCTTGAAAAATCAAATATCACCGTCATGCTTTCGCGGAGATCCGCTCCGCGCAGCGGTTCGCCTCGAAGAGCACCCGCTCCTCGTCCAGCGTCAGCAGCCGCTTCTTCTCCATCAACAGCTTGCCCGCGACCATCACCGTATCCACGTCGGCGCTGCTGGCCGCGTAAACCAAAAGCGAAACGAGATCGAACTTCGGCGTCCAAGCCGCGCCGCTCATGTCGAACAGCGCGATATCGGCGAAACAGCCCGCCTCGATCTTGCCGAGATTCTTGAGTCCCACGGCCTTCGCGCCGTATTCCGTGCCCATGCGCACCGCTTCCAGTGCGGGAACCGCCAACGGATCGAGAGTATCCACCTTGTGCAGGAGCGCCGCGAGGCGAATTTCCTCCAACATGTCAAGATTGTTGTTGCTGGACGTGCCGTCGGTGCCGAGTCCGACGCA
>JAEERZ010000257.1 GCA_016286075.1 Selenomonadaceae bacterium | reverse complement strand
CATCCGATTTTGAAATTTTCCTACCAAAAAGAAGAACCGCACGACGCTTTGCCATGCGGTTCAACCGTGATTATTCCGTTATTTCAAAACCTGCGGCAGCCATGTGGCCAGCCCCGGCGCGAAGCAGAGCAGCGCGATTTCCGCCGCCATGATCAGCGCGAAGGGAAGCGAGCCGCGAATGATTTCCTGAATCTTGCTGTCGGGGCTGATGCCCTTGATGACGAAGAGGTTCATGCCGATGGGCGGCGAGATCAGCGCCAGCTCCATATTGATCAGCAGCACCACGTTGAACCAGATCAAATCGAAGCCCAGCATACGCATGATCGGGTAAAGCATCGGCAGCGTGATCAGGATGATGGACACGGTTTCCAGCACGCAGCCGAGAATCAGCAGCACAAGGTTGACGCCGAGGAAGATCAGCCAGCGGTTCAGGCCGCTCTCCGTGACCACCGCCATCAGCGCCTGCGGTACCTGCAGCGCGGTCAGGATGAATCCGAACAGCATCGCGCCGATCATGATGGCGAAAATCATCGAGGTGGTCTTGACGCTGTCCTCCATGATTTCCGGCAAGTCGGAAAGCTTGACGGTCCGATAGACGAAAAAGGTGATGACGAGGCTGTAGACCGTGCCGACGGCGGCGGCCTCTGTTGGCGTAAAGGCGCCGGTATAGATGCCGCCGACGACGATAATCGGCAGCAGCAGCCCCCAGATTGCGTGGCGCAAAATCGCCCAGCGCTCCTCCCATGTCGCGGGCGCCTGCCGCTCCATATCGCCGGACATGAAGACCACGTAAGCGATGAAGAGAAGCGTCAACAGCGTTCCCGGCACGACGCCGGACAGGAACAGCTTGCCCACGGACTCGTCAGTGATGGAACCGTAAAGAATCATCGGGATGCTGGGGGGAATCAAGATGCCGAGGGTACCGCCCGCCGCCACGGTGCCGAGCACGACGGTCCGCTTATAGCCCCGGGCCAGCATTTCGGGAATCGCCATCGCGCCGATGGTCACGGCGGTGGCGACGCTGGAACCGGAAATCGCCGCGAAGATCGCGCAGGCGAAGACCGTGGCGACGCCGAGGCCGCCGGGCAAGTGGCCGAGCCATTTGCTGCCCAGCTCGAAAAGCTCGCTGCCGACGCGGCCCTTCAAAAGGATCTGGCTCATCAAGATATAGAGCGGCACGGCGGTCAATACGAAATCGTCCAGCGTCTTGTAAGCGATGACGGGAATCTGTGGGAAGGCCGACACACCGCCCAAAAACGCAAACATCCCGAGGACGCCGGACAGCGACAGCGCGAAAGCGACAGGCATGCCCGCCACCAGCAGCAGGAGAATCAGCAGGGAAAATCCGAGCAGCATCAATCATCCCGCCTTTCCGCCGCGTCCGACTGGAAGCCGGAAAAATCGCCCTTGGCCAAAGCCAGCGCATCCGCCCAGCCCTGACGAATCAGCTCCAAAAAGAGCAGACCGAAGCCCAGCACGAGGGGAAGCTGGGGAATCCAGAGCGGAAAGCGCAGGATCGAGGGCGACAGTTTATGATACTCATAAGACGCGAGCACGAAATCGGTGCTTTCCGTCATGAAGATGAAAAAGAGCAGCACAGAGAGCGCCGTCATGCAAAGTTCCAACACGCAGCGCGTCTTCGGCGAGAACCGCTCGACGACAAAATCGACCTGGATGTGGCCGCGCCTGCGGAGCGTGACGCCGAACCCCAAGAAGCCCGCCGCGATGATCAGGTAGGTGGAAATCTCCAGCACCCATTCCGTCGGAGCGCCGAAAAGCCCGCGCATGACGATCTCATAGCAGACGATGAACGCCACCGCTAAAATGCAAAGCCCCGCAATCACCGCCGCTATCCGCGAAAGCGTCAGCAGCGCGCGGTCATAAACGTGAAACAATTTCTCCATAACCATCCTTCCAAAATCAAAAAGAAGAGCGGAGCGCAGAGCGTTGTTCCACTCCACACTCCACTCTTCCAAATCTTTGTTATTACTTGCTCGCTTTCAGGCACTCGTCGACGACCTTCCGGCCAAGCTCGCCGTTGTCCTTGATGAAGTTCTCACGCACGGACATCGTCGCCGCCTGCCATTTCGCCACGTCCGTCTCGGGCACCGTGAAGACCTCCATACCGGCCTTTTTCAGCGCTTCCGTGGTCTTCTCGTCCTCGGCCTTCGTCTCCTTGCGGATCTCGTCGCGAATCTCGTTCGCGGCCTCCGCCAGCGCCTTCTGCTGCTCCGGCAAGAGGCTGTCCCATTTCGCCTTGTTCATCGCCAGCGAGAACTCGCAGAACGCATGGTTCGTGATGGTCAGATACTTGGCGACTTCGTAGATTTTCCGCGCGAACATCGCCGTGGTGCCGGAGGTCTGCCCGTCGATGGTGCCGCGCTGGATGGCCATATAGACCTCCGCCGAACCCATGGTGACCGGCGACGCGCCGAGGGCCTTGATGGTCTCCGCAGGGATCTGACCGTAGCCGCGAAGCTGGAGCCCCGCGAAATCTTCCGGCTTCGTCAGCGGCCGCTTGTTGTTGGCAAACTGCACATAGCCGTAATCGGCCCAAATCAGGTTCTTTACGCCTTTTTTCTCGAACTCCGCCTCCAGCGTCTTGCCGAGGCCGCCGTCGATGGCCTTCGCCACCGAATCGTAATTCGGAAGCAGGAACGGCACGTCCAGCACGTTCAGCGCCGGAATCACCGTGGTCCACATCGCCGTGGAATTCAGCCCCATATCGAGGCCGCCCGACATGATCGCGTCGTTCATGCTCTTGTCCGTGTAAAGCTGCCCCGCCGGATAAGTCTTCACGGTCAGCTTGCCGCCGGACTTCTCCTCGACGCGCTTCGCGAATTTTTCCATGCTCTTCGACAGATGATGATCGACGGGCAGATGATAGGCGAGCTTCAGCTCCGTCTTCCCGTCTTTCGCACCGCCGCCGCCCGCGCTCTTGCCCGCGCCGCATCCGGCCAGTACGACCGTCATCATCACGGCGGCGACGCAGAAAAAGAGCCGCCGCCAATTATTCGACCAAATTTTCATTCCAATCCCCTCCAAGAAAACTATACTTGGTAGTATATACGATACAAATATTGATTGCAAATGTTTTTTTGTGACGGACAATAAAAACCTTTTCACAAGCGCCTGTCCGCTAAATTCA
>JAEERZ010000256.1 GCA_016286075.1 Selenomonadaceae bacterium | reverse complement strand
ACGTAAATGAAGATTGTCCTTGACACGAATGTCGTCGTTTCGGCGTTTTTCTTCGAAGGGTATCCCCGCCAAATCCTTGAGGCCGTGATGCAGGGGAGAGCGGTGGCTTATGCCACGAGGGAAATCGTCGAGGAATATGAAGCGGTTTTTGCGAAAATGAAAGCGGGAAAGAAAGGGAAAATCCCTCGAAACCTCCTGCTTCCGTTTATCTCGCGGCTGCATATCGTCGCGCCGAAGCCCACGTCTGCGATATGCCGCGATTCCGGCGACGACAAGTTTATTTCCTGCGCGGTGGCCGCCAATGCCATATATGTCGTGGACGGCCATAAAGAGATTTCGTTTCCGGGTCCGGGGAGGACTGCAAAAATCATAAAAGCGCCAGGGGTTTGTGCGTTTCTATCGCTCATCAAATAGGGGAGTAAAAAGCTCCGGAATTCGCAAGATGATATTGCGGACTCCGGAGCTTTTGGTTATTTCAGCATTAAATATTGCTACTCTTTAGCCCTCCCCTTGAGGGGAGGGGGGACCGCCGCAGGCGGTGGGTGAGGTGGCTGTAACGTAACGCTTACGTTAAACGTCGAAGTTGTAACACCTCATCTGTCAGCCCTACGGGCTGCCACCTTCCCCTCGAGGGGAAGGCAAGATTCGTGATTTTTAATGGCCAGAGTAATAGTGAGATTACAGCACGTCGATATGGCACATTTTCATTGCTTCCAGCGCGAGGGCGTGGCTTTTCGGTGTGACGCCGGCGCAGCAGCTGCTGTCCACGCAGATTTTCGCTTCGGGAAGGAACGCTTTCAGCAGCATGGCGTTGGAGATTACGCAAATATCGGTGCAGAGGCCGACGACGGTGATTTCGTCGCAGCCGGCGACGTGCTGCGGCAGCCCCGTCGCGCCGAAGGTCGGCTTTTCCAGTACGACGGCGTCCTTTGCGTAGGGAATCAGCGAGGAGGTCAGCGCCCATCCATGGGAGGGCTTGATGCAATGCTTGACGGGCAGCTTTTTCCCCTCGGCGGTTTTGAGATAGTCCGCATGGTGCGTGTCCTGCGTGAAAATTACTTTTTCGCCGGATTCGAGGGCGGCTTTGACGCGCTCGGTGACGGCGAGGACGATGGCCTGCGCTTCGGGCGTGCCGAGCGAGCCGTCGATGAAGTCGTTTTGCATGTCGATGACGACGAGAGCTTTTTTCATGGAATGAGACGCTTCCTTTCATTTTAAGATATCTGACGCGGACGACGTCGCTCCGCGTTTTTTCTATTGTACGCGATTCGGCGCAAATGTCAAATGGAAGAAATATGGAAAAGCTTGACTATCGTTTGCCGTTACATTAGAATAGGGGCGTATCAGCAAAGGGGCACGGCTTCTTTGCTGTGTTTGCGTATGAAGGAAATGCCGTGAGACGGTTTGGAGGGTTATGATATGTGCGGTATTGTTGGCTATGTCGGCGACGGCGAAGCGGCGAAGTTTCTTTTGGAGGGACTGACGAAGCTCGAATATCGGGGGTACGATTCGGCGGGCATCGCGGTCTTTGACGGAAACAAGATTCGCGTGGAAAAGAGCGTCGGACGGCTTTCTGAATTGAAAGAGAAGCTCGGGGACGATATTCCCGCCGGGAATATGGGCATCGGGCACACGCGCTGGGCGACCCACGGACGCCCGTCCGATCTGAATTCTCATCCGCATTCTGATTGCGCGGGGGATTTCGTTGTCGTGCATAACGGCATCATTGAAAATTATCTTGCGCTGAAGGAAGAATTGATTGCCAAGGGGCATAAGTTCCTTTCGGAGACGGATACGGAAGTGCTGCCGCATCTTTTGGAGGAAGTCTACGACGGCGACTTCGAGGCCGCCGTGCGCGAGGTCCTGCGCCGCATCGAGGGCTCCTATTCCATCGTGTTCATGTCTCGCCGCGATCCGGGCAAGCTGATCTGCTCGAAGCAGGACAATCCGCTCGTCATCGGGCTGGGCAAAGGGGAAAATTTCATCGCGTCGGATATTCCCGCCATTATCAGGCACACGCGCCGCACTTATATCTTGAGCGACGGCGAGATGGCGGTGGTCACGAAAGTCGGCGTTTCCATAATGAATCATGCGGGCGCGCCTATCCGCAAGAAAGTCTTTGAAGTGAACTGGAACGCGGAAGCTGCGGAAAAGGGCGGCTTCGAGCATTTCATGCTGAAAGAGATCCACGAGCAGCCGAAGGCCGTCCGTGCGACGCTTGCCTCTCGTATTGCAAAGGATGAGAGCGCGGTTGTGCTGGAGGAGCTCAACTGGGATAACGCGTTTCTTGACGACGTCCACAAAATCTTTATCGTCGCCTGCGGTACCGCCTATCATGCCGGACTTGTCGGCAAATACTACATCGAGAATATGGCTCGCATTCCCGTCGAGTGCGATATTGCCTCGGAATTCCGCTATCGTTCGCCGATCATCGACGAGCACACGATGACGATCGTGGTCAGCCAGTCCGGCGAAACCATTGATACGCTGGCGGCTTTGAAAGAAGCGAAACGTCTTGGTTCAAAGACCTTGGCGGTCACGAACGTCGTCGGGTCGTCCATTGCCCGCGAGGCCGATCAGGTGGTTTATACCTGGGCGGGGCCGGAAATCGCCGTTGCTTCGACAAAAGCGTACACGACGCAGCTCATCGTGATGCTGCTGCTCGGCCTTTATATGGCCGGAATCCGCGACTCGCTTCCGAAAGACCGTATCGCGGAACTGGTGCGCGGACTGAAGGAAATCCCGACGCAAATCAGCCGCACGCTGGAAGACGTCGATCCGATCAAGACCTTCGCAAGACAGTACGGCTTCAATGAAGACGTGTTCTTCATCGGGCGCTCGCTGGACTACGACGTGGCTCTCGAAGGTTCGCTGAAATTGAAAGAAATCAGCTATATCCACGCCGAGGCTTACGCGGCGGGCGAACTCAAACACGGAACGCTGGCGCTGATCGTGGACGGCGTGCCGGTCATTGCCATCGCGACGCAAAAGAGCGTTTACGAAAAGACTCTTTCCAATATAAAGGAAGTCAAGGCGCGCGACGCCGTCGTCATCGGCATCGCTTCCGACACGGACACGGAGCTGGAAAAATACGTCGACCATGTCATCAAGGTGCCGGAGACGGATGAAATGCTGATTCCGCTCCTCGCGGTGGTGCCGCTCCAG
>JAEERZ010000022.1 GCA_016286075.1 Selenomonadaceae bacterium | reverse complement strand
TCAGAACGAGGCGAAAGCGGAGGAGCTGCGCGTGCTCTATGTGGCGCTGACCCGGGCGCGGGAAAAGCTGATCCTCGTCGGCAGCGCAAAGCCCTCCGTCGAAAAATGCGCGAAAGCGTGGAGCCGCTATACGGAACTGAAAGACGCGGCACTGCCGGGACACGCCGTGCTCGGCGCGAAAACATGGCTGGATTGGATTGGTACGGCCGTCGCGAGGGATGAGGCCGGGGGCGCGGAGCTTCGCACTGCAGCCGGTCTCTCGGATGCGCCGCGAATCCATTATCCCGCGGAGGATTTCGGTGCGCCGAACTTCTCCGTGCAGTTTGTTTCGGTCGCGCCGCCGCAAGCAGAAGACGAAACTGCGGAGACCTCGGACGAATGGAAAGAGCGCATTGAAAATCTGGAGCCGCTGCCCCTGCCGGAAGAGAGCGGCCGGGCCGCCGCGCTTTCCTGGGAATACGGTCATTACACGGATATCCCGGCGAAAATGACCGTCACGGAAATCAAGCGCCGCACGGAGGAACCGGAGACGCTCGCGCCTTTCCTGCCGGACGAAAACGTGGATCATTCAGAGGCCATGCAAAGGAATTTTCCGCCGCCCGCATTCCTTGAGACGGAAGAAATCGGAAAAGGCGGCGCCGTCTTTGGGACACTCATGCACGGCGTCATGCAAAAGCTTCGGCTCGACGGCGCGCTCGACAAAGCGGACGTCGAACGCCAGCTTGACGATATGGTGGGAGAGGGGACGCTGACCGACGAAGAGCGCCGCGCCGTGCGCGTCTCGCTGATCGCGAGGTTTTTCGCTTCGCCCATCGGGCGCCGCATGAAAACCGCGAAACGTTGCTGGCGGGAGCAGTCCTTCAGCCTGCTGATTCCCGCCGCCGAAATGGAGCGGCGTGCCGACAATCAGGACGAGATCTTCCTGCAGGGCGCCATCGACGCGTTCTTCGAGGACGACGAGGGACGGCTCGTGCTGCTCGACTACAAGACCGACCGGAATACGACGTCGGAGCAAATCAAAAAGCGCTACCGCACGCAGCTCGAGCTTTACGCCCGCGCAATCCGGGCGATCACGGGCATGGAAGTCGACGAGACGTATATCTATCGTCTTTCAGACGGAGATACGATAGCGCTATAACCAAAAGCATATATATAAAAAACCGTTGCCCGCAATTAATGTGAGCAACGGTTATTTTATGGATGAATTATTTATTGGAAAGCTCGATGAACTCGTCGAGTTTTTTCTTGGCCGCGCCGCTGGCTACGAGTTCTTTGGCGCGCGTCACGCCCTCGGCGATACTGTCGGCCTGTCCTCCGATATAGATGGCGGCGCCTGCGTTCAGCATGACGACGTCGTATTTCGGGCCTTTCTTATTTGCCAGGATGTCGCGGGTGACGGCGGCGTTTTCCTGCGGCGTGCCGCCGACGATGTCGCTTTTCTTTCCGCGCGTGAAGCCGAAGTCCTCCGGGCGAATCTCATAGGTCTTGTACCAGCCGTCGCGGAACTCGCAGACGCTGGTCGGCGCGCTGATGGAGATTTCGTCCAGGCAGTCCTGCCCGTAGATGACCATGCCGCGCTTCATGCCGAGGCTGATCAGAACCTTTGTGAGCGGCTCCAAGAGGTAGGCGTCGTATACGCCGAGCAGCATCCGCGACGGGTGCGCCGGATTCGTCAGCGGGCCGAGAATATTGAAAACGGTACGGATGCCGAGTTCCTTCCGAATGGCGCCGACATATTTCATAGAGCTGTGGTATTTCTGGGCGAACATGAAGCAGATTCCAATCTTTTCCAGTTCCTCAATGCACTTTTCCGGCGGTTGGTCGATGTTGACGCCGAGGGCTTCGAGGCAGTCGGCCGCGCCGCTCTTGGAGGAAGCCGCGCGATTGCCGTGCTTGGCGACCTTGACGCCAGAGGCGGCGATGATGGGAGCGGCAGTCGTGGAGATGTTGATACTGCCGGCGTGATCTCCTCCGGTGCCGACGATCTCGAGCACGTCCATATTGTGATTGACTTGTAACGCATGGTCGCGCATGGCCGCCGCAGAGCCGGAGATTTCGGCTATGGTCTCGGCCTTCGTGCTCTTGGTGGAAAGCGCGGCGAGGTAGGCGGCGTTTTGCACCTGCGAGGTTTCCCCGTTCATGATCTCGTTCATGACGGAGTAAGCTTCATCGTAGGAAAGGTCCTGCTTGCTGACGATTTTTTCAATGGCTTCGTGAATCATGTCTGCACTTCCTTACTGTTGTGAATCATAGCTTTTCCATACCCGATAGAAAAACTACGATATAAAATTAGCACTGCGCTTTGATCTTGTCAATGAACGGCAGGTCAAAAATTTAATATTTGACACCGGTTATTATGTATGGTAATATAGCGACGTTCAATGAAAGCAGAGGCCACCGCTTCTCACCTGACGACGCACAGTCGTGCGGGTTCGATATTGGGATTATTAAGGGTGGCGTCTGCGCCGCTCTTTTTTCTTTTTGTTGTTAATATATTTTGGCGGAGGTGTGTTCTTATCAGTAAGGATAGTTTGAGAATCAATGAGGAAATCCACATCAGGGAAGTTCGCGTGACCAGCGCGACGGGCGAGCAGCTCGGCATCATGCAGACGCGGGACGCTTTGCGTCTGGCGGAGGAGCAGCACCTTGATCTTGTGGAGGTCGCGCCGAAGGCAAAGCCGCCGGTGTGCCGCATCATGGATTTCGGCAAATATAGATATGAACAGCAGAAACGGGAAAAGGAAGCCAAGAAAAAGCAAAAGGTTATTACCATTAAAGAAGTGAAGCTTCGTCCCAATATCGAGCAGCATGATTTTGACGTCAAGTTAAAAAACGCCTTGCGTTTTGTGGAAGAAGGAAACAAGGTCAAGGTTACGATTATGTTTCGCGGGCGGGAAATGTCCCATCAGGATCTTGGACGGGACGTTCTCCATCGCGTTGCGGAACGGCTGAAAGATCTTGTTTTGATTGAGCGCGACGTTAAACTTGAAGGCAAAAATATGATCATGATTTTAGCACCGAGGCCGCCAAAGGCCAAACCAAAAGGAGGAGAATCATAATGCCGAAAATGAAAACCCGGAGGGCTGCCGCAAAGCGCTTCACCGTGACTGGAACAGGCGAATTCAAACGCAACAAAGCATACAAGCGCCATATCCTTGAAAAGAAATCCCAGAAGCGTAAACGCAATATGCGCAAAGCCGCGATTATCACGGCGGCGGATCACGAGCGCGTGAGCCGTATGCTTCCGTATGCTTGACATTGATTGCAAAACTAATAGAGGAGGAACAGTACCATGCCAAGAGTAAAAAGCGGCGTGACAGCGCATAAACGCCATAAAAAAATCCTGAAGTTAGCCAAGGGCTATCGCGGAGCGCGCAGCAAGCAGTTCAAGAAGGCCAACGAGTTGGTCATGAAGGCGCTCTATTATGCCCGCCGCGATCGTCGTGCGAAGAAGGGCGAATTCCGTCGCCTTTGGATCGCTCGTATCAACGCTGCGGCGCGCGTCAATGGAATTTCCTACAGCCGTCTCGTTTGCGGCCTTACGAAAGCCGGTGTCGAGGTCAACCGCAAGATGCTCGCGGATCTCGCCATCAGCGACGCAAACGCGTTCACGAAATTGGTTGAAGTTGCAAAAGAAAATCTCTAAGAAATGCAAAAAAAGCTCCCTGCGAAGGGGGCTTTTTCTGTAGTTGGGGATCAAACAGGTGAATGTATGGAACGAATTGAAAGCGCGGAGAATACAAAAATCAAGTGGGCAGCCGCTCTGCACATGAGGAAAGAAAGGGAACGGCGGGAGGAATTCGTCGCCGAAGGAATCCGGCTGACGGAAACGGCGGCGGCGTCAAGCTGGCCCTTGCTGTTTTGTCTTGTTACTGAAACTGCGTTGCAGGATGCGCGTGTGCAAGCGATTGTCGCCGTTTTGGAAAAGAGACAATGCCCGGTCTATCTGGTTTCTCAGGCGGCGTACAAGAAAGCTTCGGCTACGAATACGCCGCAAGGGATATTACTGGTGATGAAACGAAAGACGGTTTCGCTTTCCTCATTGAGGGCAAAGGAAACGCCGTTTTTGGCAGTTTTGGATAAAGTCCAAGATCCCGGCAATGCGGGGACCATCATACGAACGGCCGACGCTGCGGGATGTACTGGCATTGTCGCCCTTGAGGGAACGGTGGATCTTTTCTCGGACAAAACCGTGCGCTCCGCCATGGGATCGCTTTTTCATCTTCCGATTGTCGTACGGGCAACCTGTGCAGAGTTGCATTCTTATATAGAAGAAAATCGCGTTTCCTGTTTTGCGTCGGTGCTCGACAAGGAGGCTGTTCCTTATTTTTCCGTCGACTATCGTCGTCCTGTCGCTGTGGTGTTTGGGAATGAAGGCAACGGCGTTTCCGGCGAAATCGGAGACTGCATGCCGCATGTGTTTATTCCGATGGCGGGACAAACGGAATCACTGAATGTGGGAACTGCGGCGGCCATTATTCTGTATGAGGCATTTCGGCAGCGTTATTCCATGGGGGATTGCCAGCAAAGATAAACGGCTAAAATTCCTGTTTGGTTTCGTATCGCGATACGATTATCGGACGCCTCGAGGCGGTTGCTGATTGCGTATGGATTGCTTTGAGAGAGCACGGCGTTGCGTAAAGGCCAGTGAACGCCGTTTAGGTGAACGCCGGTGCATTGCGGGGAGAGAGGAAGGAGCGAAACGCTCTTTGGAGCGGTTTGCAGTTCCAGCTCGGCTGTTTCCTCGTCGCGAAGAATAAGCAGGAATTCAAGATCATCCGCGATACAGCCATGAATCGGCGTTCCTGCAAACGAATGCAAAAGGCTGAAAAGATGGTCGAAGCGACCTCCGAAACCGCCTGTCATAATAACGAATATATCCTGTTCTTTCCTGAAACGGTCAAGCGCGAGCTGCGTATCCGTTTTGTCTTTTTCGGTGGGGAATTGGATGAAATCAACATTGAGAGAGCGTATCCATTGCAGCGTGTCGGCGCTGACGCTGTCGCAGTCGCCGATAAAAAACGAAGGCGTCAGGTTTGCGGCGCGGCATACATCTGCGCCGTGGTCGATGCAATATACAACGCGATCGGCGGCTGCATCCTGAAGCCATGAAACGGCAGGAGGGCGGCCTCCTGCTATGAGCAGATATTCTTTTGAAAACTTTTCGCGAGGAAAATATAATCGGATGTTTGGCAGGGAAATAACGGAGGCGTATCGAATCATAATTAACAGCTCCTTTTTGCAACTTTGATTGTAGCATAAAATGCGTCGGTCAAGGAGGTTTATTTCACATGAAAAAAGATCCGTACCGTTATCGAGAGTTGATTTCGGAATTAAATGAATTGGTCTCGAACGGAGATCTTTTGCCTGTGGATGAGATCCAAATTTTGAGGGATATTTCCGGATATCGCGACGGGTATCATCCGATTATCGCTTGGTATTATAATCGGGAGGATATGGCGGATATAGCGGATGAGATTTTGGAAAGTCTGGAAGACCTTGACGGCCGTGCAACTTTTCGGCATGCCGACCCTGAAGAAGTTGCGGATATGCTTCAGTACGTAATAGATACGCCCGATTTAGTCACCATGAAGGTTTCCGACGTGTTGCGCGAATTATGGGAACAATGTCGAGGAACGTGAAAGAGGGGCGCGCCGCATCTGCCTAAAAGAAGTTGCGACTTCCGAAAGATATGATATAATTGATAAGAATGTATGAGTTTCGAGGGATGCCGGGCATTGAAGACGGATATCCCGGGATAAAGGAGATTTCATGATGGGAACTGCAAAGCCTGTATATGTCATTGGGCATCGCAATCCGGACACAGATTCTATTTGCTCTGCGATAGCTTATGCTGCGTTAAAGCAAAAGGAAGGGGAAAACGCGATTGCGGCGCGGGCGGGTCAAATCAATCCGGAAACGCAGTACGCGCTGGATTATTTCAAGGCGGACGTGCCGATGCTGATTGTGGATCTGTACCCCCGCGTCAGAGACATTATGCTGGAATGCACTGCGGTCGTCAAGGAAACGGACAATCTGCGTTATCTTGGCCGTGTGCTGCAGGAAAATAATCTCCGTTCCATTCCGGTCATGAACGACGATGGGCGTATGGTCGGCATCGTCACTGTGAGCGACTTGGCGCAGCGATACTTTGAAGAGCTGAACATGCAGGATCTCGGGGAGTCTTCCGTTTCCCTGAAGGCGATCGTCGATATCATCGAAGGAGAAATTGTCGTCGACAGCGACGAAAACTCGACGGTCAAAGGGAAAGTGCATATCGCAGCCGGAAGCAAGACCACGATCAAGAAATGGGTTTCGCAAGACGACGTCGTGCTCGTAGGCGAAGGGCAATACGCCTCTATGCAGGAATGCCTTTTGCATAATATCGCCTGCCTGATTGTCACGAACAGCGGCAATATCCCGGAAATCGTAAAGCAGGATGCGCGCCGTACCCATGCGATGATTGTTCGTACGCCGTTGGATACATTTACGGCGGCCCGTTTGATTAACCAAAGCATCCCGGTCGGGCATATCATGCAAAAGAAACTGACTGCTTTCGAGTCGCATCAGTTGCTGAGTGACATCCGGGGCACGATTGAATCTTCCAAATTCCGCAACTATCCGGTTGTGGACGATGACAAGCTGGTCGGTATCGTCAGTCGCGACAAGCTGATGCTTCCAGATCCCGAACGCGTCATCTTGGTCGATCATAATGAACGCGGTCAGGCGGTGGAAGGAATTGAAAACGCGAAAGTTTTGGAGATTGTCGACCATCATCGTCTTGGCGGCATGAAAACGGGCGAACCGATTTATATTCGGGAGGAACCCGTCGGATGCACCGCTACGATTATCGCAAATATGTATTGGCAAAAAAATATGGAGATGCCCGCCCAAGTAGCGGGATTGCTCCTTTCCGCTATCATTTCCGATACGGTGCTGTTCAAGTCTCCGACTTGCACGGGCTATGACAAGATCACGGCGGAGAGGCTGGCGGAACTTGCCGACGTCCAGATTGAGAAATATGGCATGGAGCTTCTGAAAGCCGGCGCCAGTATCGGCGACATGACGCCTGCGGATATTGCGAAGAATGATAACAAGGAGTTCCAGATTGGCGACTACCGTATCTTGGTCAGCCAAATTTCCGTTATGGATTTGGAAGACGCCTTGAAAATGAAAGCGGAACTCTTGGAAAGCATGAATGCTCTGTGCAGTTCGGAAAAATACGATATGTGCCTGTTGATGGTAACGGATATCTTGCAGGAAAGCACGGAGCTTCTTTACGTCGGATCGCCGAAACCTTTGATCGGCATGGCTTTCAAAAAAGACGCTTCCGGCGATTCGATTTTCCTTCCGGGCGTCATGTCACGCAAAAAGCAAATCATACCGCCTCTGACGGAAGCGGTACAGCGGATGCCGAAATAACGCGAAAAAGCCAAAGGCCGCCCATGTTGCATGCGGCGGTCTTTTCTTATGAAAGAGTTATGAAGGAGAATAGTCTTGGACACGATTTTTGACCAGTTGAATCCTATGCAGCGAAAGGCCGTCGAGCATCTTTCGGGACCGCTTTTAGTCATGGCGGGCGCCGGTTCCGGCAAGACGAAGGTGCTGACCTGCCGGATTGCCAATCTCTTGGAGCATGGCGTCGCGCCGTATCGGATTTTGGCGATTACGTTCACGAACAAAGCGGCGGCGGAAATGCGCGAGCGCGTGGATCGTCTCGTGGGGAGTTCGGCGAAGGACATCTGGCTCAGTACGTTCCATTCCTTTTGCGCGAAATTGCTCCGCTATGAAATCGACGCGCTGGACGGGTACAACAAAAATTTCGTTATCTACGACGCTTCGGACAGTAAGACGCTCATCAAGCAATGTCTGAAGACGATGGATTTGGATGAGAAGCAATATCCTCCGAATCAGATCCAAGGGGCCATTTCCGACGCGAAAAACCAGATGATACTTCCGGAAGCCTTCGCCCAGATGGCAGACAATTTCCATCGACAGAAAATTGCCGAGGTCTATGTGAACTATCAGAAAGGGCTTCGGCAGAACAACGCGCTGGATTTTGACGATCTGTTGCTGCTGGCTGTGCGCCTTCTGCAGGAGAACGAAGAGGTGCGAACGAAGTATCAAAAGAGGTTCCAATACATTCTGGTCGACGAATATCAGGACACGAACGGCGCCCAATACCAGCTTACGAGGCTCTTGGCGGCGGGGAACCGGAACCTTTGCGTCGTCGGCGATGCGGATCAGTCGATTTACGGCTGGCGCGGAGCGGACATTCGCAATATATTGGATTTTGAAAAGGATTACCCCGACGCGGAGACGATCCGGCTGGAGCAGAATTATCGCTCGACGAAAACCATATTGGCGGCGGCGAACGCTGTTATCGAAAACAATTTGAACCGGAAACCGAAAAAACTGTGGACGCAGAATGCCGACGGCGAAGCTATTGTGACCTATTGCGCGGCGGATGAACGGATGGAGGCCGCGTTCATAGCGCAGGAAATTATGCGGCTGCATCAGTCGCAGGACGTTTCCTATGGGGACGTCGCCATCCTGTATCGGACCAACGTACAGTCCCGCGCTATCGAGGAAGGCTTCATGAAGTCGGGCGTTCCGTACACGATGGTCGGCGGCTTGAAATTCTACGATCGCAAAGAAATCCGTGATTTGATTGCATATTTGCACGTTCTTTACAATCCGTTGGATACGCTCAGCCTGCTTCGGATTATCAACGTGCCGAAGCGCGGCCTTGGCGGCACGAGCATTGCCCGTTTGAATGAATACGCCGAGACGCATGGGATGAGCTTGTTTGACGTAATCTCAAGTCCCGACGCCCTTGCCGAAATTCCCGGTATGACGGCGCGGGCGAGAAAACCGTTGGAAGCTTTTTCCGTGATGATGTTCGACTTGCTTGGGCAGTTAGACGCGGTCCCTCTTTCGGAGTTTATCGAGAAAGTGCTGGACGCTACGGGATATATTCACGCTTTGGAGTCGGAAGATAAGCCGGAAAACCAATCGCGCATTGAGAATTTGAAAGAATTCATCGGCGTGGCCAAGGATTTTGAAAACAATAATGAAACGTCCACGCTGGAGGAATTCTTGAACCATATCGCGTTGATTTCCGATATTGACGATACGGATTTTGCCGACGAGCGGGTTACGCTGATGACGCTTCATTCGGCAAAAGGCTTGGAATTTCCCGTGGTGTTCATGGCGGGCATGGAGGAAGGGCTTTTCCCGCATTCGCGCACTCTGATGGACGACGAGGAGCTGGAGGAAGAGCGTCGGACTTGCTATGTGGGGATTACGAGGGCGCAGAAAAAGCTCTATATGACTTATGCAAGGCAGCGCATGATTTTCGGTAACATCACGTCGTTTCCGCCGTCTCGATTCCTCAGTGAAATCCCGGCGGCGTATCTGGAAGAGGCGGGAAGCAGTCGCGCGGCTTTCGGCTCTCGGGGATATATGTCAAAGCCGGCGCAAAGTTTTTCAAAAGCTCAATCGGCTTATGAGATTTTGCAGAGCATGACTCCGAAGACGCCGAAAGCGCCGCCTGCCGCTCCTGCTGCGCCTCGTGCGGCGGGGACGATCCGCCCCGATATGACGATCACTTGGCGTCCCGGCGATAAAGTGAGGCATGGGGCGTGGGGAATAGGAACGGTTATTTCCGTAGAAGGGAGCGGCGAGGAAACTATGCTGAAAGTCGCGTTCCCTGACCGTGGCGTTAAGGGCCTGATGCAAAAATACGCACCGATTTGCCGCGCGAAGTGATAAACTTTAAAGACTATATGGGTTTTGAAACGTAGATATGATATAATAATTTCGTTTATGGCAAAGAAGAAAAATTCATAGGATGGTGATATACGATGGCGAAAGTTACACAGCAGGATTTGGATATGGTCGCGGTGCTGTCACGGCTGGAGGTGGCAGAGCAGGATAAGGAGAAGTATCTCGGGCAGCTCGACGCTTTTCTGCAGTATGTGGATAATCTTGCGGCGCTGCCGACGGACGACGTGGAGCCGTTGGCCCATGTCCTTCCGATTCACAATGTGTTCCGGGAAGACGAGGTGCGTCCGTCTCTCGACCGCGAGTTAGCGCTCTCCAACGCGCCGCTCAAAGAGGACGGGTATTTCAAGGTGCCGAAGATTTTAGAAGACTGAGATTTAGGAACTGGAAGAAAATAACTTGCCCAAATGGCGCAGGATAAATTTTCGTGCGCGAGGCGGAGGAGGGAGTCGTAGCGGCGCTACGGCGACCGACGACAACGAAGTACACGGGAATTTAGACAAGTCAGATAAGTAAGTTGTTTTTTGACAGTTACTTAGGGGAGGGTAGGCCGTGAAATTATACAACAAGCCCGCGCATGAGCTGCATGAAATGCTGGCCAAGAAAAAGATTTCTTCGGTGGAGCTGACGAAGGACGTTCTGGCGCGGATGGACGAGACGGAAGACAAAATTCACGCGTATATAACTGAGACGCGGGATGCGGCGCTGAGTCAGGCCGCCGCCGTAGACGAGAAAATCGCTCGGGGGGAGGAAATCGCCTATTTCGAGGGTATCCCGGGAGCGATCAAGGACAATATCTGCACAAAGGGCGTCAAGACGACCTGCGCGTCCAAGATGCTGGAAAATTTCGTGCCGCCGTATAACGCGACGGTCATGGAGCATCTGGAGAAAGTCCAGCCGGTGGTGCTCGGCAAGGTCAATATGGACGAGTTCGCGATGGGGGGATCGACGGAAAACTCCGCGTTTTATCCGACGCACAATCCGTGGAACGTTCAGTGCGTGCCGGGGGGCAGCTCCGGCGGCAGCGCTGCGGCGGTGGCGTCGGGCAGCGCGATTTGGGCTTTGGGGTCCGATACCGGCGGATCGATTCGACAGCCGGCGTCGTTCTGCGGCGTCGTCGGCATGAAGCCGACCTATGGGCGCGTTTCCCGTTACGGCCTTGTGGCGTTCGCATCGTCTTTGGACCAGATTGGGCCGTTGACGCGGGATGTGACCGACTGCGCCCATCTTTTGCAGTTGATTGCCGGTCATGACGGGTACGATTCTACGTCCAGCGCATCGGAGGTGCCTGATTACACGAAAGCGCTGGTGCAGGACGTCAAGGGACTGAAAATTGGCATCCCGAAGGAATTCTTCGTCAAGGGTATGGATGCGGAGGTCGAGCAGGCCGTTCGCGGCGCGATTGAGCAGTTCAAGGCGATGGGCGCGGACGTGCGGGAGATTTCGCTGCCCCATACGGAATATGCGATTTCCGTCTACTATCTGATTGCTCCGGCAGAGGCGGCGACGAATCTGGAGCGCTATGATGGCGTCAGCTACGGCGCGCGGGTGGACGGTGCCGACGTGGTGGAGATGATGACGAAGACGCGCAGCGAAAAGTTCGGCGAAGAGGTCAAGCGCCGGATTTTGATCGGTAACTACGCGCTTTCCGCCGGATATTACGACGCCTATTATCTGAAAGCGCTGAAAGTGCGACGGCTGATCAAAGAGGATTACGATAAAGCTTTCGAAAACGTAGACGTTATCGTAACGCCGACTGCGCCGACGCCGGCTTATAAAATCGGGGAAATGACCAGCGATCCGCTGAAGATGTATTTGCAGGATATTTACACGGTTCCGCTGAATCTCGCCGGGCTTCCCGGCATCTCCGTTCCCTGCGGGTACAGCCGCGAAAAGCTTCCCATCGGGCTTCAGATAATCGGGAAGCCGCTGGACGAAATGACGGTCCTGCGCGCGGCGTACACCTATGAGCAGAGCCAGTCCTTCTATAAGGAAATGGCGGAAACGGAGGCGAAGGCATGAAGTACGAAGCTGTCATCGGACTGGAAATCCACAGCGAATTGAAGACGAATACGAAAATCTTCTGCGGGTGCGCGACGACCTTCGGTGCCGAGCAGAACACGCACGTTTGTCCGATATGCCTCGGGCTTCCGGGAGTGCTGCCCGTCGTCAACCGCCGCGTCGTGGAGTTCGCCATCAAGGCGGGCATCGCGCTGAACTGCACTATCAACAAGTTCAGCAAATTCGACCGCAAGAATTATTATTATCCCGACCTGCCGAAGAACTTCCAGACTTCGCAGTACGATCTGCCGATTGCCGAGCACGGCTATGTGGATATCGAGACGGAGCAGGGCAAGAAGCGGATTCGCATCACGCGCATTCACATGGAGGAGGACGCGGGCAAGCTCGTGCATTCTGGCACGACGATCAAGGACTCCTCGGCATCGAATGTCGACTACAACCGGACCGGCGTGCCGCTGATCGAGATCGTCTCGGAGCCGGATATGTCGACGCCGCAGGAAGCGCGCGCCTATATGGAGAAAATCAAGTCGATTCTCGAGTATATCGACGTCTCGAATTGCCGGATGGAGGAGGGCAATCTCCGCGCCGACTTAAATATCTCGCTGCGTCCCGCGGGGACGGATGCGCTGGGTACGAAAGCGGAGATGAAGAACATCAATTCCTTCAAGGCCGTGGAGGACGCCCTGACTTATGAAATCGAGCGGCAGGAGGAAATCCTCGAGGACGGCGGTCATATCGTGCAGGAGACCCGCACATGGGACCCGAATCGGGGTGTGACGCTGTCGATGCGCACGAAAGAGACCGCGCAGGACTACCGCTATATGCCGGAGCCGGACCTCGTGCCGATTATCACGACGGATGAGGAAATACAAGCCTACCGCGACGGTCTGCCCGAATTGCCTGATGCTCGTCAGGCACGGTTGGAAAAGGAGTTCGGGCTCTCATCTTACGACGCGGGCATCATCACTTCGTCCCGGGCCATGGCGGAGTATTTCGACGCTGTGGTGGCGGAAGGTGCCGATCCCAAGCTTGGCGCAAACTGGATTATGGGAGATTTGTCGAAGAACCTGAATCAGGAAGGCAAGGACATTAAGGATTCCCCGGTGGACGCGAAGCGCCTTGGTAAGATGATCCAACTGATCGAAAAGGGCACGATTTCCTCGAAGATCGGCAAGGAAGTCTTCAAGACGATGTGGGAATCGAAGGACGACCCGGAAAAAATCATTCAGGACAAGGGCCTGGTGCAGATTACGGACACGAAGGAGCTGGAGGGTATCGTCGACAGCGTGATTGCGGCGAACCCGAAGCCTGTGGCCGACTATCAGTCAGGCAACAAAAAAGCCATCGGCGCTTTGGTCGGTCAGATCATGAAACAGACGAAAGGAAAGGCGAATCCGCAGCTTGTCAATCAGCTCTTGGCGCAAAAATTGAGCCAGTGACCTTAGGGAAACACTGAACAAGTCCCTTTACGCCTTTGCCGGGTCTTTTCCCGTCATGCTGTGTCAGATGGCGTTCGACGTAGCGATGCTACGCCGTCGCGCCATCTTCCTTGCCTGACGAAAAAATCCCTCGGCAAGGTCATAAATTGACTTATTCAGTGTTTCCTTAGTTTTAACGCGGAAGTTGGACAAACCAATTGTTTCATGCTATAATTATCTCCGCTTGATGCACAGACAAGTATTGCGCTCGTAGTCCAGTGGATAGGACGTTAGCCTCCGGAGCTGAAAGCGTGGGTTCGACTCCCGCCGAGCGCACCATATCGTGATTTCTGACGCTGTTGTTTTCAACGGCGTCTTTTTTTACGGTCGAAATATTCTTGTATACATGTTGAGACGGCGGTTCCGCAGTGGACAAACATAAAAAATCATTGTATAATGGAGCGAAATTTGTGAAAAACAAAGAGCGGATGAAATAAATGTCTTTTGTGGAAGGAAATCATTCGCTTAAAAATTAGTTTCTATAGGAGGAACGATATGAGCCTGATTGTGAAAAAGTTCGGCGGCAGTTCGGTCGGAAGCGCGGAAAAAATAATTGCCGTGGCAAAACGAATCTTGGCCGAAAAGGAGCCGAACGACCAGATTGTTATGGTCGTATCGGCAATGGGGGATACGACGGACGATTTAATCGCGCTGGCAAAACAAATCGACGACGATCCGTATCGTTTTGAGCGGGAAATGGATATGCTGCTCACTACCGGTGAGCAGGTTTCTATCGCGTTGTTGACGATGGCGTTTCGCAGTTTGGGGCAGAAGGCGGTTTCTCTGACCGGCGCCCAGGCGGGTATGCATACAAATTCTGTTCATACGAAGGGAAAAATCCTTGATATCCAGCCCCAACGTGTGAAAGACGAACTTAAAAACGGAAATATTGTCATAGTGGCCGGCTTCCAAGGCGTTGACATATTGGGCGACCCGGTTACTTTGGGACGCGGCGGCTCGGATACTTCGGCGGTTGCGCTTGCCGGCGCGCTGAAGGCAGACAGCTGCGAAATCTATACGGATGTGGACGGCATTTATTCGGCTGATCCGCGTATTGCTCCGGATGCACGCCGAATGAAGGAAATCACTTATGATGAAATGCTTGAAATGGCGCGTCTCGGCGCAGGCGTCATGCAGCCGCGTTCGGTTGAGATGGGCAAGCATTTCAATATACCCATCCATGTACGTTCGACGTTTACGACAAAACCTGGCACGATGATTAGGGAGGCATATACGATGGAAGAAAAAGAATTTGTTATTCGAGGCGTGGCGCATGATGAAAAAGTCGTCAAGATAGCGGTGCTCGGCATTCCCAACAAGCCGGGAATCGCCCATCAGATTTTTTCGACGCTGGCTGAGGCGCATATCGTGGTGGATATGATTGTCCAAAGTATCCGCAACATTGAGAAAAATGTTACGGATATGGTCTTCACGATTGCCGCGGACGATCTTTCAAGGGCGCGTCCGATTGTCGATCAGGTTGCGAACAATTTGAACGCGATTGCGGTTCTTGTTGAGGATGACGTCGCGAAAGTCTCCATTGTGGGCGTCGGTATGCTCGGCAATCCTGGTATTGCCGCAAGGATGTTCGGGGCCTTGGCCGAGGCGGACATCAATATCGACGTAATCAGCACTTCCGAGATCAGTATCTCCTGTTTGGTGAAAACTTCTTCCATAAAAGATGCCGTCAATGCGATTCATAACGAATTTTTCCCGAAAAACGAGGATAAATAATATATTGTATACATTTCAAATATTGCAGGACAAATAGAATAACAATAGAACTATAACTATTATTTTTGATGCAAAGGGGTCTTCAAAATGCTGACGAGTATGGCGGCGGCTCATGCCGTTGGAAAGAATCTGAGCGACGCGATTTTTGGGGCGAGCGCCGCGGCGAAGGAAGCGACCGCGAAATACGGCGCGGAAAAAGTTACCAACGCGACGATTGGCGCCATCATTGACGAACAGGAAAAGCTTGCCTGCATTCCTACGATGGAAAAAGTGTTTCGTTCCTTGCCGATGACGGACGTAATTGATTATGCGCCGATTATCGGTTTGCCGGATTACCTGAATGCGGTTATCGGCTTGACCTTTGCCGACCAGCAGCCGGACGGATACGTTGCGGCGGTTGCCACGGCAGGCGGAACAGGCGCAGTGCATCATGCGATTGCGAATTACTCCGAAATCGGGGACGAGGTACTGACCTCTGATTGGTACTGGGGACCATACAGCGCGCTCTGCCGGGAAGGCGGCCGCAAGCTGGCCACGTATCAGCTCTTTGATGAGCAGCAGAATTTCAATCTCAATAATTTCCGCGACAAAGTCGAGAGCCTTCTCAAAAAGCAAAATTCCTTGTTGATTATCATCAATACGCCGGCGCATAATCCGACGGGATACAGTCTTTCTGAGGAAGATTGGGCACAGGTGCTGGATATTTGCAAAGCGCAGGCGAAACAGGGGACTAAAAAAATCAGTATTCTGGTAGACGTCGCGTATATCGACTATGCCGGAGAGAAAAATGAAACGCGGAAATTCATGAAGCAATTCAGCGGACTGCCCGAAAATATATTTATCATGTTCGCGTTCAGTATGCCGAAGGGTTATACGATGTACGGACAGCGTACGGGCGCAATTATCG